>DAHVOV010000145.1 GCA_027318645.1 Candidatus Aminicenantota bacterium | reverse complement strand
TGACGCCGGTGACGGTGCTGGCGTTGAAGATGTTGAAGGCGGAGGCCATGACGCCCAGCTTCAGCCGGCCGGCGAGGGTGAAGATCTTCTCCAGCTGCACGTCGAGGTTGTGCTGGTCGGGCAGGCGCTTGGAGCCCATGGGCCCGGGCATGATGTCGCGCTCGCCGCCCTCGGGGTCGGGCATGAAGACCTTGACGTAGTCGCTGTAGGTCAGGCCGGAGAGGAAGGAGTAGTAGACGGAGAGGTTGACGTCCCAGGGCAGCACGACCGTGCCCTGCAGCTTGACCTGGTGCGGGATGTCGTGGGTCGGCTTGCCGTCGATGTTGGTCTGGTAGTTGGGGTTGGTGAAGATCGACGAGGCGGCCACGCCGTTGGAGTAGTCGCCGCTGTAGTAGGTGTCGTAGGTGCCCGTGGTCTTGCTGTACACGTAGGAGAGCAGCAGCTGCCAGCGGTTGGAGAAGCGCTTGTTCACCTGGATCTCGACGGCGTTGTACTTGCGGTAGGGGGTGAAGCCCACGATCGGGTACTTGCCCTTCTTGGGGTTGGTGAGCACGTAGCGGTTCTCGCCGGGGTTGAGCTGGACGTAGTAGGGGATGTTGTACACCGTCCCGGTCTCGGGGTCGGTGTAGGTGTCGGCCACCTTCTCGAACACGCCGGTGGTGTTGACGCGGTCGATGAAGTTCTCGAAGTCGCGGTAGATGTAGGTGACGCCGACCGACAGGTCCTTGATGATCTCGCGCTCGACGCCCACCGTGAACTGGTCGACGTAGGGCATGGAGATGTCGGGGTCCATCGCGTACTTGTTGGGGTCCCACACGTCGCGCCAGCTCTCCTCGTAGGCCTCGGTGTCGGGGTTCCAGTTGTAGAAGATGTAGTCCGAGATCGGCGCCAGCTTGATGTAGTAGGAGGAGATGATGTTCTCGAACATGCGGCCGTAGTGGGCCTTGACGCTGGTGGAGTGGTCGGGGAAGACGTCCCAGGTGACGCCGATGCGCGGCGCGATCGCCGTCTTGGGGCTGAAGACGGTGCCCTGGCCCTTCAGCCGGCCGCGGTAGGTGTTGAAGCGCACGCCGGGGTTGATCTTCAGCCGCGGGGTGACGGACCAGGAGTCCTGCACGTAGGCCGACACGCGCACGTTGGTGGCCGAGGTGTCGTAGCCCTCGTAGCCGACGGCCGCGTAGGGCTCGCCGTCGTAGAAGGCGTAGTAGATGCCGTTGGTGTAGCCGTACTCGGTGCGCGTGGGGTTGACCTCGGCGTCGATGCCGAACTTGAAGTCGTGCGAGCCGGCGATGAACTTGTCGGCGTGGTGCGAGACGGAGGCGGTGCCCGAGTAGCGCTCGCGGTAGGCGTGGTAGTACCAGGTGGAGTTGACCGAGTTCATGCCGGTGGCCCAGTCGGTGACGCCGCTGAGGTCGTAGCCGCTGGTGGGCATGAGCTTGTAGTAGGAGAGGAAGCCGCCGAGCTTTGTCTCCATGAAGGTCTGGTTGCTGAACACGTGCAGGTAGTTCAGGTTGAAGCAGGTCTCGGGCGAGCGCTGGTGCAGGGTGGCCTCGGGCGGCGTGTAGCGGCTGGCGCCGCGGTTGCTGCCGGTGTAGAGGTCGCCCTCGAGGAAGCCCTGCAGGCTGTTCTTCTCGTTGGGCTGCCAGGTCAGCTTGACGAAGCCGCGCGGCTGGTCATACTTGATGGTCTGGTCGTACTCCTCCCAGCCGGAGGGCGTGCGGTCGCTGCGGTAGAACTGGCCGGCGGCGAAGAACCAGAGCTTGTCCCGGGTGATCGGCCCGCCCAGCGAGACGTGGATGTTCTTGAAGGCCGACTTGGGCGACGAGAGCGACGGGTCGTCGGAGTTCTTGCCGTTCCAGGAGTCGGGCTGCAGGAAGGAGTCCACCATGCCCTCGTACTGGTTGCCGCCCGACTTGGTGATGGTGTTGAAGACGGCGCCGGTGAAGCCGTCGTACTCGGCCGGGGCGCCGATGCCCATCACCTTGGCCTCCTCCACCGTGCCGTAGTCCAGGAAGACGTAGGCGGTGTGCAGCTCGGGGTCGGAGACGTCCACGCCGTCGATCTGGTACTGCAGGCCGTTGTCGGAGGCGCCGAAGGCCGAGTCCAGCACCACGCCCGGCGCCAGGTTGACGACGCCCGAGGTGAACTGGGTGTTGGGGATGTTCTGCAGGATCTCGTTGGACAGCGAGGCCACGGCCGTCTGCGAGTCCTTGACGTCGACCATGGGCAGCACGCCGGCGACGGTGACCTTCTCCTCGATCTTGCCCAGCTGCATGCGGAAGTCGATGGTCAGCGTGGTGCCGACCGTGAGGCGGACGCCCTCGCGGCGCGCTGTCTGGAAGCCCTCCAGCGACGCCTCCAGGGTGTAGATGCCCGGGAGCAGCGCCGGCAGCCGGTAGCGGCCGTCGGTGTCGGTCATGGTCGTGCGCCGCGCGCCGGCACCGGTGGTGTTGATGGCCGTCACCTGCACGTTCGGCAGCGGGTTGTCGTCCTCCACGACGATCCGGCCCTCGAACGCCCCGTTCTCCTTGGACTGCGCGTAGGCCGCGGGGGCCAGCAGCGCCAGGCAGAGGGCGACCAGCAGGATCGTTCTGCGATGTGATTTCATGTTCCCCTCCTCGAAAGATTTTATTGGAACGGCGCGGGGGGCGGGCTTCCCCGCCTGCCCGCCGGGCCAATCGCAGCCTCACGGCGTCCCCGCGCCGGAGCGCGCCTTACCCACGGCGGCCAGGACCTCACGGGCGCGGCGGACGCTGGCGTCGGCCTCGGCCCGCCTTCCCTGGATGCCGTAGATGTCGGCCAGGACATAGTAGCCGAACGCTGTATATTTATCAACCGGCTTCAGGGCGATGCCGGCGCGGCACAGTCCGACGGCCTTTTCCAGGTCGCGCCGGCGGTCGAGCCGCTGCTTGGCGGCCATGAAGTAGGGGATGGAGAACGAGGGCTGGCTGGCGATCGTGGCCTCGTAGAGCGCCAGCGCCTCGTCGGCGCGGCCGGCCCGGCGCAGCAGCTCGGCCAGGTTGTAGGAGGCCATGAAGTTGCGCGGCTGCATCTCCAGCTCGCGCCGGTACTCGGCCTCGGCCCCGGCGGCGTCGTTCCGCGCCTCGGCGATCACCGCCAGGTCGAAGTGCGACTTCTGCTGCGCCGGCGAGATGGCGATGCCCCGGCGGATGAGCTCGGCGGCGGCGGCGTAGTCGCCCTGCAGGAAGCGGATCTCGCCCATCTTCTTGAGCGCCCGGGCGTTGGCGCGGTCGAGGGCCAGGCTCTTCTCCAGCGCCGCCAGCGCCGGCGCGAAGCGGCGCTGGCCGGCGAGCACCTCGCCCTCCTCGTAGTACAGCGCCGGGTCGTCGGGGAACACGGCGCGGAAGCGGCCGATCTCCTCCAGGCACTGCCGGGGCTGGCCCAGCTGGCGGAGGCAGTAGAGGACGTTGAGCATAGCGAAGTTGTAGTCGGGCCGCCGCTCCAGCACGCGGCGGAAGGCGGCCAGCGCCGGGGCGAAGAGGCGCCGGCGGAAGAGCAGGTTGCCCAGCAGCATGTGGGCGTCGACCATCTCCGGGTCGGCGGCGACCACCGACTCCATCAGGGCGGTGGCCTGCTCCAGCCTCTCCGCGGCCATCAGCCGCTTGGCCGCGTCCAGCTGGTTGTACAGGTCGATCCGCTCCTTGGGGTCGAGCAGGTCGGTGCGGCCCGCGGTGTCGGCGCGCGAGGTGACGTAGCCCAGCGCGGCCAGCCGCTCCAGGGCGTCGCGGTCGAGGCGGCCGGCGCCCGGCGGCGCCAGCGCCGCCCGGCCGCGCTCGTCCATGAAGGCGGACAGCGCCCGGGCCAGGCGCGCGGCGTCGAGCGGCCGCCTACGCAGCAGGTTGTCGGCCTCGCCGGCGTCGGCGGCGCGGTCGTAGAGCTCGGCGCGCGGGGCGCGCACGTATTTCCAGGAGCCGTCGTACAGGGCGCTCAGCTCCGACCAGCCGAAGTGCAGGCGCGGGTACCAGGTCTCGGTGTAGGCGCGGTCGAACCCCGGCTGGGAACGGCCGAGCAGCAGCCCCAGCAGCGAGCGGCCCTGCGCCTGTGCCGGCGCCGGCACGCCCAGCATGTCGAGGATGGTGGGCGCGACGTCGACGTGCTCGACGATGCCGCCGACGCGGCGCGCCGGGAAGGGGCGCGGGGCGCGGACGATCAGCGGCACGCGCACCGTGCTCTCGTAGACGAAGAAGCCGTGCCCCTGCTCGCGGTGCTCGCCGAAGCTCTCGCCGTGGTCGCCGGTGACGACGATGACGGTGTTGTCCCACAGCTTCTCCCGGCGCAGGAAGTAGAAGAACTTGCCCAGCTCGTCGTCCAGGAAGGCCACCTCGCCGCGGTAGGGGTGGCCGGCGAAGCGCTCGCGGAAGGGCGCAGGCGGCTCGTAGGGGGAGTGCGGGTCGTAGAGGTGGATCCAGGAGAAGAAGCGCCGTTGGCCGTTGGCGCGCAGCCACTCCCGCGCCTCGGCCAGCACCTGGTCGGCGCGCTTCTGCACCTTGCTCAGCGACATGGAGGCGCGGCCGGCCACGTCGAAGTCGTCGGCGAAGCGCGAGAAGCCCTGGTTGATGCCCCACTTGGAGTGCAGCACGTAGGCGGCGACGAAGCCGGAGGTGGCGAAGCCGCGGCGCTGCAGCGTCTCGCTGACCAGCTCCAGCTTCTCGGGGACCAGGAAGCCGCCGTTGTCCCGCACCTGGTGGTAGAGGGGGTAGGTGCCGGAGAGGATGGTCACGTGCGCCGGCAGGGTGAGCGGCGTCTGCGAGATGCAGGTCTCGAAGCGGGCGCCCTCGGCGGCCAGGCGGTCGAGGTTGGGGGTGGGCACGAAGCGGGGATCGTAGCAGGAGAGGTGGTCGGCGCGCAGGGTGTCGAGGGTCAGCAGGATGACGTTGCAGCGCGGCAGCAGCCGCCGCAGCCGCCACAGGGCGACGGCCGGCCGCAGCCAGGCATAGGCCGCGGCCAGCGCGGCGGCCGCCAGCGCGAGGGCGATCAGGGCGCGCCCCCTGCGGGCCCGCCGCGACGGCGCGGGGACCGCGGTTTTCAGGGAGCGCTTCGTGCCCTTCATCCTGCCATGGTAAAAGAAACGGACGGCGTCTTCAAGGAGCACGGCCGCAAAACCGGCAGCGACCGGTTGCCGGCATCGCCGCTTGTCATCGGACCGCTTCCGATTTTCTGCATTTCCAGAAATAAAAAGCAAAATCGATGCCAAGCAAGAAAGGCCTGGCCACGGGCGTTTCCGGCGCGGACATTCAAAAATCCGGGCCACGGATGCAAAAAAACCGGATGTGACCAAAAAATAGAACGTTCCGGAAGTGATCGGCTGATCTTCTTCTGCGGCCTGCCGACCAGCGTCTTAGAAGAAGACGACAGACGTCAGACGTTAGTGGTTAGCAAGAGAAATACCCCAATGCCTTCGGATGAGCTGCATCTTGCTAACGTCTAGCGTCTCGTGCTCGTTTTAATGCCTTGCTAACGTCTACCGTCTATCGTCTAACGTCTTCATTATTTGCAACACCGGGCAATTTCCGCCGCGAAATCGTCCACCTGCTTCTCGGTCGTGTTCCAGGAGCACATCCAGCGCACCTCGCACTTCTCCTCGTCCCAGGTGTAGAAGAAGTACTTCTGCAGGAGCTTCTCCCGCGCCGGCCGGGGCAGGGAGGCGAAGACGGCGTTGGCCTGGACCGGCTGCACGACGCGCACGGCCGGGACCTGCCGCACCTTCTCCTCCAGGCGCCGGGCCATGCGGTTGGCGTGGGAGGCGTTCTCGAGCCAGAGATCGTCGCTCAGCAGGGCGCTGAGCTGGGCGGCGGCGAAGCGCATCTTGGAGGCCAGCTGAATCTTCTGCTTGCGGATGAGGATCGTGTCGCGGCTGAGCTCGGGGCGGAAGCTGACCACCGCCTCGCCGAGCAGCAGGCCGTTCTTGGTGCCGCCGAAGGAGAGGATGTCGACGCCGGCGCCGCGGCTGGCCTCGCCGAGGTCCAGGCCAAGCGCCGCGGCGGCGTTGGCCAGGCGGGCGCCGTCCATGTGCAGGAAGAGGCCGTTGCCGTGGCAGAAGGCGGCGAGGGCGCGCACCTCGTCCACGGTGTAGACCGTGCCCAGCTCGCTGGCCTGGGTGATGGAGACCACCGCCGGCTGGACGCGGTGCTGGTCCAGGCGCCCCTGCAGGTGGCGGCCGACGAGCTCCGGCGAGAGCTTGCCGTCGGCGGCGTGGACGGCGAGCAGCTTGCAGCCGGTGCCCGCCTCCGGGGCGCCGCACTCGTCGGCGTTGATGTGGGCGTGCTCGGAGCAGATCACCGCCTGGTAGGGGCGGGCCAGCGTGGCGATGGACACCACGTTGG
Source organism: Candidatus Aminicenantota bacterium (assembly GCA_027318645.1). Classification (GTDB taxonomy): domain Bacteria; phylum Acidobacteriota; class Aminicenantia; order UBA2199; family UBA2199; genus UBA2199. The sequence continues at coordinate 9,924 of DAHVOV010000145.1, read as the reverse complement.
CGCCGGTGCCGTTGAACACCAGGTAGACGTCGGCGTCGGCGCCGAAGTGCGCGCGGAAGCGGGCGACCGCCGCCTCGGTGTAGGGGTCCATGCCATAGGCCACGGCCGGGCCCTGGTTGGCCGCGGCGATCGCCTCCAGCACCCGGGGATGGACCCCGGAATGGTTGTCGCTGCCGAACGTCGTGTCGATGCTCATGTTCGCTCCTCGCCCCGCCGGCGGGGCATGGTCATGTCTTCTTGATGATGACGGCGGCGACGTCGTCGTCGAAGTCGGCGCGGAAGGCGCGCATGTCCTCGATCAGACGCCGGAAGATCTCCCGCGCCGGCTGCTGCTTGTTGGCGCGCAGCACCTGCTCCAGGCGTTCGGGGAAATAGGGCCGGCCCTGGTCGTCGCGGTGGTCGGAGAGGCCGTCGCTGTACAGCACCAGGATGTCGCCGCGGCCCATGAGGCTGATCACGTTGACCGTGTACTTCTCCTTGACGCCCAGCAGCGGCACGGCCTTCTCGCTGTGGCCCGGCGAGGGCATGGTGCCGATCTGCGGGAAGTTGGCCAGGCGGTCGCCGCTGATGGCCACCAGGCGGTCGAAGGCGTTGGAGAAGACCACCGGCAGCGGGTGCGCCGCCGACAGGAAGCGGAAGGTGCCGCTCTCGGTGATCTCGCCGTAGACCAGGGTAAGCGTCTTGTGGATGCCCGAGGAGTTGAAGAAGCGGGTGTTGATGTTCTCGAACAGGGCGGTGGTCACCTCGCCGGCCGTGCGCAGCTCGTAGTGCACGCCCAGCAGGAAGGCCTGGTGGAAGACGGCGGCGATGAAGGCCGAGCCGTAGTCGTGGCCCTCGACGTCGATGACGGCGATGCCGGCGCGCCCCGAGGTGGCGCGCAGCTTCTCCCTGAGCCCCTCGGGGGCCTCGGCGATGAGCCGCTCCATGCGGTAGCGCTTCTTGAAGTCGACGTAGATGAGGTGGTCGCCGCCGGCCTGGCCGTTGCGCGGCAGCGCCTCGCCGTAGACGTCGATCCAGGGCACCTCGGGGATCTCGCCCGGCGGCGGGTCGAAGTCGCGCAGCAGCTCGCCGAGCCGGTCCAGCTCGCCGCGCAGGACCTCGATGTGGCGCTGGGCCGCCTGCAGCCGCTCGTGGTCGCTCGCTTCGCCCATGGCTCAGAACAGGATCTCGACCGAGTCGGGCCCGGTCAGCTTCTCGACGTCCTTCTTCATGGCGGCGGTGGCGCGCAGGCCCACGCCGGGCTCGGAGTTGATCACCACCCGGGCGCTGTCGGGGTGGTTGACCACGACCATGTAGGGCACCGAGTCGCGGTTCTTCTCCAGCTTCTGCTGCAGCTTGTCGTTGAAGGCCTCGTCGATCTGCTCGTAGCCGATGGTGATGACGATCTTGCGCGCCTTCTTCTTGAGCAGGGCCTCGAGCTCCTGCAGGTTCTCCAGGTAGATCGTCTCCTCGCCTTCGTCGCCGGCGCCGCCGGCGCGCACGCGCCCCTCCAGGTAGTAGGGCACGTCGGTCTTCAGCTCCTTCTCCAGCTCGCGCCAGCGGTCCTTGAAGCACAGCACCTTGATGCGGCCGGTCAGGTCCTCGAAGAAGATCTCGCCGTAGGCGTCGCCCTTCTTGGAGGTGCGGCGGGCGAACTCGGTGACCACGCCGCCCAGCTTGATGGCCTCGCCCTTGAACTCGCGGGTCTGGATGGCCATGACGCTGGTGTTGGACACCTTGCGGATCTCGCTGCTGAACTTCTCCAGCGGGTTGCGCGTGAGGTAGATGCCGGCGATCTCCTTCTCGCCCTTGATCATCTCGCCCTCGGGCCACTCCTCCAGCGCCAGCAGCTCGCGCGGCAGGTACTCCTCCTCGACGGGCTCGGCGAACAGCGACTTCTGGTTCTTCTGCCGGCTGCGGCTGACGGCGGCCACGCGGCGCAGCACCTCGCCGATGCCGTCGTAGAGCGCGCGGCGGCGGATGCCGAAGCCGTCGCAGGCGCCGGCCTTGACCAGGCTCTCCAGCACGCCCTTGTTGACCTTGCTGAGGTCGACGCGCTCGACGAAGTCGTTGAAGCCGCGGAAGGGGCCGCCCTCCTCGCGGGCCTTGAGGATGCCGGCCAGCGCGGCGCTGCCGACGTTCTTCAGGCCGATCAGGCCGAAGCGGATGGCGCAGTCGCCCTCGACGCGGAAGGTCTCGCGGCTCTGGTTGATGTCCGGGGGCAGGATGTCGATGCCCATCTTCTTGCTCTCGGAGATGTACTGGATGATCTTGGAGGAGGTGGTGGTCTTGTCGGCCTCGCAGGTGAGGTGCGCCGACATGAAGTAGACCGGGTAGTGGGCCTTGAGGAAGGCGGTCTGGTAGGCCAGGTAGGCGTAGGCGGTGGCGTGCGACTTGTTGAAGCCGTACTCGGCGAAGGTGCGCATCTGCGCGAACAGCTCCTCGGCCTTGCGGCGGTCGTAGCCCTTCTTGGCCGCCCGCTCCAGGAACTTCTTCTCCACCGCCGGCATCTTGCTCACGTCCTTCTTGCCCATGATCTTGCGCATCTCGTCGGCCTCGCTCATGGAGAAGCCGGCGATGCGCACCGAGATCTGCATGACCTGCTCCTGGAAGACGATGATGCCCCAGGTGTCCTGCAGGATCTCCTGCAGCTCGGGGAAGATGTAGGTCACCTTCTCCTTGCCCAGCTTGCGGTTGACGTAGACGTCGGCCATGCCCGACTGCAGCGGCCCGGGGCGGTAGAGGGCGTTGAGCACGATCAGGTCCTCGATGCGGCCGGGCTTTGACTTCTTGAGGTAGTCGCGCATGCCCGAGCTCTCGAACTGGAAGATGCCGTCGGTGTCGCCCTTCTGGAAGATCTTGAAGGTGCGGGCGTCCTGCAGCGGGATGTTCTCCAGGTCGATGGCCTTGCCCTCGCGCTCGCGCACCTCCTGCAGGATGTTGCGGATGATGGTCAGGGTCTTCAACCCCAGGATGTCCATCTTCAGCAGGCCGATGTTCTCCACCTCCTCCTTCTCGAAGTGGGTGGTGATGTCCTCGCGCGTCTTGTACAGCGGCATGAACTCGGTCAGCTTGCGCGGCGCGATGACCACGCCGGCGGCGTGCTTGCCGGTGTTGCGGATGTTGTTCTCCAGGCGCAGGGCGTAGTTGACCAGGGTGACGAACTCCGGGTTGTGGCGGATCTCGCGCTGCAGGTCGGGGGTCTTGTCGATGGCGTCCTTCAGCTCCACCTTGGGGCCGTCGGGGATCATCTTGGCCAGGCGGTTGACGTCGGCCAGCTTGACCTCCATGACGCGGCCGATGTCGCGCACGGCCAGCTTGGCCTTCATGCGGTTGAAGGTGACGATCTGCGCCACATTGTCCTCGCCGTACTTGGCGCGGATGTAGGCGATGATCTCCTCGCGGCGCTCGGCGTCGAAGTCGATGTCGATGTCGGGCAGCGAAACGCGCTCGGGGTTGAGGAAGCGCTCGAAGATCAGGTCGTACTCCAGCGGGTCGATGTTGGTGATGCCCATGACGAAGGCCACCAGGCTGCCCACCACCGAGCCGCGGCCCGGGCCGACGGGGATGCCGCTCTCCTTGGCGTGGCGGATAATGTCCCAGACGATGAGGAAGTAGCCGGGGAAGCCCATCTCGCGGATCTTCTCGATCTCGTACTGCAGGCGCTTCTCGTATTCCTGCTGGCTGTGCCGCAGGTGCTTGGACTTGGCCAGGTACTGGTGCTGGATGCGCTCGAAGCCCTCCAGGCACAGGCGCTCGAAGTAGTCGTCGACGCTCAGCTTGCCGGGGGTGCGGAACTCGGGCAGGAAGTACTTCTTCAGCTTGAACTCGAAGTTGCAGCGCGAGGCGATCTCGAAGGTGTTGGCCAGCGCCTCGGGCGCGGCCGCGGCCAGCGGCAGCTTGGCCATCTCGGCGCCCGACTTGAAGTACATCTGGTCGCTTTCCTTCTTCATCGGCCGGTCGGGGTTGCTCATCACCTCGGTGGTCTGCAGGCAGATGAGGATCTCGCGGGCGTCGGCGTCCTCGCGCGTCAGGTAGTGGACGTCATTGGTCGCCGCCAGCGGGATGTCCAGCTCGCGGGCCAGGGCGATCAGCGCCGGCAGCGCCTGCTGCTGGTCGTCCAGGCCGTGGTCCTGCAGCTCGATGAAAAAATTGTCCTTGAACGTCTCGCGGTACCAGCGCGCCGCCGCCTTCGCCTTCTCCGGCTGGCCGCGCAGCAGCCAGTAGGGCACCTCGCCCTGGATGCAGGCCGACATGACCAGCAGGCCGTCCTTGTGCTTCTCCAGCAGCTCCTTGTCGACGCGCGGCTTGCGGTAGAAGCCCTCCAGGTAGGAGGCGGTGATCAGCTCGCAGAGGTTGCGGTAGCCCTGGTCGTTGCGCACCAGCGCCAGCAGGTGGTGGTAGTTGAGCTCGTCCTCGCGGCGGTTGGGGCGGTCGAAGCGCGAGCCCGGCGCCAGGTAGAGCTCGGCGCCGATGATGGGCTTGATCTCCGCCTGCAGGGCCTTCTTGTAGAAGTTGACCGCGCCCAGGATCGAGCCGTGGTCGGTCAGGGCCACGGCCGGCATCTGGTCGGCGCGCGCCTGCTTGAGCAGGTCGTCGATCTTCAGCGTGGAGTCGAGCAGGCTGTACTCGGAGTGCAGGTGCAGGTGGATGAAGGGCTTCATTCCCACTCGATGGTCGCCGGCGGCTTGGATGTGACGTCGTAGACGACGCGGTTGACCTCGCGGATGCGGCGCACGATGCGGCGGGCGGCGGCGTCCAGCACCTCGGCCGGCAGCGCCGCCCAGTCGGCGGTCATGCCGTCGCTGGCGGTGACGGCGCGCAGGGCCACCACCTCGCCGTAGGCGCGCTCGTCGCCCATGACGCCGACCGAGCGCACCGGCAGCAGCACGGCGAAGGCCTGCCAGACCTTGTCGTACCAGCCGCTGCGCCGCAGCTCCTCGATGAAGATGGCGTCGGCGCGGCGCAGCACGTCCAGCTTGGCCGGCGTGACCGGGCCCAGCAGGCGCACGGCCAGGCCCGGGCCCGGGAAGGGGTGGCGGTTGAGGATGTCCTCGGGCACGCCCAGCAGGCGCGCCACCGCGCGCACCTCGTCCTTGAAGAGGAACTTGAAGGGCTCGATCACCCGCCCCTGGCGCTCCAGCTTCTGCACCTCGCGCACGCGGTTGTGGTGGGTCTTGATGGTCTGCGAGGGGCCGGCCACCGGGTTGCTCTCGATCACGTCGGGGTAGAGCGTCCCCTGGACGAGGAAGTCGAAGTCCTTCAGCCCGCCGTAGAAGGCGTCGATGAAGGTGCGGCCGATGATGCGCCGCTTGCGCTCGGGGTCGGCGACGCCGCGCAGGGCCGCCAGGAAGCGGCGCGAGGCGTCGACGTAGCGCACCGTCAGCCCCAGGCGCCGGCGCAGGCTGGCCAGCACCTCCTGCTCCTCGTGGAGGCGCAGCAGGCCGTTGTTGACGAAGATCGAGGTGACGCCCCGGCCCAGCGCCCGCTTGGCCAGCACCGCCAGGGTGGTGGAGTCGACGCCGCCGCTGACGCCCAGCACCACGCGCTTGCCGCGGCACTGCTCGCGCAGCCGCGTTGTCTCCGCCTCGATGAAGTTCTCCATGCTCCAGGAGCGCTCGGCGCCGCAGATCCCCAGCACGAAGTTAGCCAGGATGTGGCGGCCGTCGCGGCTGTGGGCGACCTCGGGGTGGAACTGCACGGCGAAGAGGCGCCGCGCGCGGTCCTCGACGGCGGCGATGGCGCCGTCGTCGGAGCGGGCCGTCACCGCGAAGCCCGGCGCCAGGGCGGCGACCGAGTCGCCGTGGCTCATCCACACCGTGCTGCCGTCCTCGACGCCGTCCAGCAGCGGCGAGGCGGCATTGAGCCGCAGCCGGGCCATGCCGTACTCGCGCTGCGCCGAGCGCACGACGCGGCCGCCCAGCATACGCGTCAGCAGCTGCATGCCGTAGCAGACGCCCAGCAGCGGGATGCCGGAGGCGAAGAGCGCGCGCTCCACGCGCGGCGCGCCCGGCGCCAGGGTGGAGGCGGGTCCGCCCGAGAGAATGATCCCCGCCGGCGGCTCGGCGAGGATCTTCTCCAGGCCGTAGTGGAAGGGGCGGATCTCGGAGAAGACGCCCAGTTCGCGCACGCGGCGGGCGATGAGCTGGGTGTACTGCGAGCCGAAGTCGAGGATCAGGATTTGGTCTTTCATGGATGAGCGCATCTTAGCAGATTCGCCCACCCGGTTCAATACGGGTTTTCCCGCTCCGCGCCGCCCCCGCGGCGCCTGAGGCGGGGCGCGGTCACTCGGCGAGCGGGACGGTGAAGGCGGCGGGGGAGTGGTAGCCCCGGGCGACGACCTCGGCGCCGCGGAAGACGGCCCAGGAGGGCAGCGGCTGGTAGGCGCGGGTCATCTGGTAGAGCTGCAGCGCGCTGTTGGCCACGATCAGCGTGACGCTGCGCTTCGGGTTGTAGGGGCTGGGGAAGACCGCCAGCAGGCCGTCGTTCTCCTGGCCGTAGACCCGGCCGTCCCAGGCGAACCAGTCCTTGCCCAGCGCCAGGCCCAGCCGTCCGGCCGCTTCCTTCGTCAGCTGGTTGTCCTCGGCGCCGCCCAGCAGCATCAGGTGCGATCCCTCCAGCTCGGCGCGGGTGATCTCGGCGTCCTGCTGCAGGGGCGGCAGGACCTCGCTGAAGGCGTCGGCCAGGGCGGTGCGCCAGCGCAGGCCCAGCGTGTGCATGGCCTCGATCTGGCGGCCGCTGCCGTAGACCAGCCGCGTGGCGGCGAAGTTGTCCGCGAAGTTGGCGTGGGTGTAGAAGCGGTCGTGCGCCGCCGGGATGTCGTTGCCGGCGTTGAAGGCCAGCCGCAGCGGGCGGGAGTCCAGCGTCCACTCCGCGCGCCGGAGATCGCCTCCCGCCTCGAGCCGCTTCCAGACCGCTCCCTTCTCGGTGTCGATGCGCACCGTCGTCCAGAAGCGGTAGGCGCGGTCCGCCGGCTGGGCCACCTCCAGCGTCACGCTCCATTTGCCGCCGGCGGCCACGGCCCGGGCGCGGACGGCCGGCGCGGGCAGGTCGCCGCGCCGCAGCCACTGGTCGACGACCGCGCGCAGCCCCTGGCCGGGCGCGGCGCTTTCCAGGGCGGCGGCGAACTGGGCGTTGGTCATCGGCTTGCCGGCGTGGCGGCGGTGCACCGCCTGCAGCAGGCGGGCGAAGGCCTCGTTGCCCATGGCCAGGCGCAGCTGGTGCAGCAGGAACGTGCCGCGGATGCGCGGGACCTGGTAGTGGCTGTAGGTGTCGTAGCGGCGGGCGGCCTGCAGCGGGGCCAGTTCGCCGTCGCCCTGCCTCAGGAAGAGCAGGCGGGCGTTCATCTCGGCCAGGGCGTCGCGCAGAACGGGGGCGGCGGCGCGGCCGTCGGCCGGCAGCCCCTTCAGCAGCCGGTGGTAGGCGGCGCTGGCGCTGACGAACCAGTTTTCCCCCTCGCCGGCGGGAAAGACCGTATTGCTCCACAGGGCCGCGGCGGGGAAGGCGTAGACCTCGGCGACGCCGGACAGCTCCTCGGGCGGCAGGGGCGCGTCCGGGGTCGGCGCCGGCGGCAGCGCCTGGATCTTCGTCGTCAGCACGCGCGGGGAGAAGGTCGAGTAGCCGAGGGTCAGGTGGGGGACGGCGTCGGGCAGCAGCGGCATGCGCGGGGTCTCGCCGGGGAACTTCTCGCGCAGCGTGGTCTTGCCGAAGTGCGCCATGAACACCATCTCGCGGGCCATCTCGCCGGTGGTGATCTTGCCGTCGCAGGCGTGCGGGCGGTTGATCGGCGAGGAGGCCATCAGGCCGATGGCGGAGCGGGCGTCGATCCGGCCCCGCTGGCGGCGGAAGAAGTCGACCATGGCGATGTCGCGGTTGGAGGGGCTGAAGGCCAGGTCGAAGGGTGCGTTCTGCGGGTCGGGGACGAATTCCTTGCGCACCTCGGGGTCGCGGGCGTTGTTCACGCACCAGTAAAAGTCGGTGGTGCCGCCGGGGAAGTCGTTGGCGCTGCCGCGCCACAGCTTGTGCTTCTTCGTGCCCAGCAGCAGCACGGCGATCTCGTTGCGGCCGGCGTCGCCGATGAGCCAGTCGTTGGTGTAGAGGCCGTTGTTGCCCGTGGTCAGGATGCGCACCACGTCGTCGATCGAGCCGGCGTACTGCGCCGCCCTGCGGATGCGGTTGGACTGGGGCGTGCCGCCGGCGGCGAAGGGCGACTGCTGGGTGGTGGTCTCGCCGATCATGATGCCGGCGTCGTTGAGGTAGAAGTCGGTGCCCGAATGGATGCCGCCGGGGAAGGTCTCGTAGACCAGGCGCCGGCCGCGCTCGGGGACGACGTCGCACATGATGTTGAACTGCACGCCGGTGTAGCCGTTCCACATGAACATCTGGAAGAAGACGATGCCGCCGTCGCGGGTGGCCGAGCGGTTGGCCAGGATGGCCGAGCACTTGTGCAGCCGCTCGCGCAGCCGCTCCTCGTCGGCGGGGGGGAAGCTCTGGCCGCTCAGCGGCGTGGCGGTGCGCGCCAGCGCGCTGTCCAGCTGCCCGAGGTCGACGGCCGAGTTGACGGCGGCGACGTCGAGCAGGTCGATGGCCTCGGCCTTGTGGCGCATGCGCACGTTGCGGGCGTTCATGCCGTCGGCCATGCCGCGCATCTCCTGCATGTATTCCTCGTCGAAGCCGCTCAGCATGAGCGCGTCGGTCAGCAGGCGCAGCGCCGCCCAGCCCTTGTCGGGGGCGGCGGGGTTCTGCAGGTTGGCCAGCTTCTCCATGTAGGCGGCCATCTCCTCGGCCATCAGCGTCCCGTGCTGGACGCCGCGCTCGTAGGGCTTGCCCTCGATGTGCAGGAAGGTCCAGCCGCGGTCACTGAAGCGGAAGGCCGGGCCCAGGCGGCGGATCGTCTGCGGGGGAACGACGTCTGCGATGTCGGTCACCTCCTCCAGGCGGACGTCGTCGAACCAGGCGGCGCCGCTGGCGTCGCCGTTGTAGCCCAGGTGCAGGCCGACGCGGTCCTGTTCCCGGGTGGCGACGAAGACGACCTGGAGCTCGTGCCACCCCGAGGTGGCGCCGGCCGCCGGCGAGTGGTTGGTGAAGGGGAATGACTCCATGCTCAGGCAGGCGGCCACCGGCGTGGGGTAGCGGCCCTGCGGGTCGCTGAAGGCGTCGGCGGTGCGCACCCAGGCGCTCAGGCGGTAGAACTGCCCCACGCGCAGCCGCAGCGGCGCGGAATAGACGCTGCTACGCGCCGGCTTCTCGTGGGCCATCCGCAGGCAGGCCTGGCCGGTGCGGGGCGCGGCGGAGTCGACAACGACGGCGCCGGCGGGGGCCGTCGCCTGCCAGGGGCCGAGCCCGGCCTGCTCGAAGCCCGCGTCAGGGACCTGGACCTGCGGCGCCTCCGCCGCCAGGACGAGGAAGGGAAGGATGACCGCCGCCGCCAAGGCAACGCCACGTCTGCTCATCGCGCGACTCCTCGGCGCCGGCGGGTTGCCGGCGCCTCTTGGTATGGATCGGGACGGAGATTCTAGCACATCGCGCCGGCCGGGCCAAGTCGTGGCCGCCGGGAGGAGGCCCTGAGGCCCGTGGCCCGGGACGGCGCCGTGGGCCTTGAGCCTGATCGTTGGAGAAAATTGTCCCGCCTATTGAAAATGTCGAAAAAGCAAGGCAGACTGTGCCCGGCACATTTGGCTGCCCTTGCCCATCGTCGGGAGGATCGGCGCCGCGCCGGGCTTCCCATGGGTCGTACCGTCCGAGGAGGAAGGTCGCGCATGAGACAGGGGATCGTGGCGTTCGCCCCCGTGCTTCCCCGTCTCTCGCCCGGCCGCCGCGGGCCGTTGGCGTGCTTGGCGAATCGTCATGAACAGGAGAGGTAATCCATGAAGAGAACCACCGTGCTGCTCGCGGCCGCCCTCGTGGCCGCGCTCGTTCCCGTGCGCCTGGCCGCCGGCGGCCGCT
>DAHVOV010000118.1 GCA_027318645.1 Candidatus Aminicenantota bacterium | reverse complement strand
GTGCACGCCAGCGAGCCGGTCTACGCGACGGTGTTCCGCACCGGCACGGTGCCGGCGGTCTTGTCCTTCGACTTCGTCTCGATCCTCGACGGCTGCCGCGGCGGCCTGACCTCCAGCGCTGACCCGCGCGGCGCCACCCTGCCGGCCGGGCCCGGCGCCTTCCGCCAGGTCGTTGCCGGCGCCGGCATGGAGGCGGTCTTCCGCCTGCACCTGGAGGGCGTCGCCTGGCTGTGCGCCCGTGGCCTGGCGGCCAAGCGGGTCTCGGCCCAGGATTTCGCCCATGACTTCAAGGCGGCGGTGCGCAGGCAGAGCGAGGGGTTCCGCCGCGCCCCGGTCCGCCACGCGCTGATCGCCCTGTGGCGGACGGTCTCCAGGCGCCACCCCCACGACGGCCCGCTCTCGCGCCAGCCCGTTGCCGAAAGCCAGGCGCGCGCGCTGCAGGCCGGCCGTCCCGGCTGACCCTCCCGCCCCGGACCGGTTCAGCCGGCGCCTTCCTCCGCCTTGGGCCGGTGAAGGACCATGGCCGCGGCCGAGATCCCCAGCAGCAGGAAAAGGTCGGCGGTGTTCCTGCCCAGCAGGAACAGGACGAGGCCGATGACGGCGACGCTCTCGCACATGGCCAGGGAAACGATCACCGCGGCATCATCGCGCGCAGGCGGGACCGCGGCCCTCTCCGCGCCGGGCAACGGAGCCGCGCTACCGCGGATCAGTCGCCGGACGCGGCCAACAAAAAAAAGGATGGCGGCCGCCGCCACGTACAGGACCCGGCGCAGCACGCCGAAGGCCCCGGCGTCCAGCAGCGGCGGCAGGGTCGGCGCGCCCAGGAGCCCGGCGGCCGCATAGATCGGCAGCGAGGCCAGCATGGCGATCCAGACGATCAAGATCGGCCGCACCCTCCCCCCGTAGTTCCTGTCATCGCCCATGGTTCTCTCCTTCGTCCGCATTCTGCCGGCAAAGGCGGCGGTTGTCAATGAAGGAGATCATGAGGCACACATCGACACGATGGCGATTCCTGCCTTTTTTGCCTTCTCGAATCACGAATTACGAATCACGAATCACGATGGCCCGTTCCTTTCTTGCATCCCGCTCTCTCTTGTGGTACTAGTCCCCTCAGCCAAAGACAAAGGAGGGACATCATGAAGAAATTCAGGCTGAACTGGCAGAGCGTGGCCGTGGGCCTAGTCCTGTGCGCCGTGCTGGGCGTCTTCGTGGGCAGCAAGGTCGCCGACCCGCAGATCGTCAGCCGGGCGAACGCCCAGCAGCGGATCGCGACCATGAACGAGATCTACGAGCAGAACATCGCCCTGGACGCCAAGATCGCTGCCGTCGAGGAGCACCTGGCGCGCATCGAGCGCAAGCTCGACGACCTGAACAACGACACGCGCATGATGATGAAGGCCCTCGGCCGCCTGGAAGCGGGCAAGACCGGCAAATAAAAAGGGAGCGTTACCCCCGCCGCCGGCTCAGTTGCGCGGCTCCTTGCCCAGATAGACCTGGAAGGCCTCGTCGGCCGTCTTGCCGTAGACGGTGATGGCCGTGATGGCGTTGGCCAGGCGCACCGCCTCCTCCAGCGGCTTCTGGTGGATGTTGCGTCCGGTGGCGTTGCCCATGGCGCCGGAGATGAAGATCTGGTCGTGCAGCTGCTGCAGGAAGGCCTTCGGCTCCATGCTCGAGCCGCCGGCGCAGACCACCTTGGTCCGGCCTGCCGCCTTGACCGCCTGCTTGAAGACCTCGGCCGACTTCTGCCCCTCCTTCTTGGGATAGTTCACCTTCACGAAGTCGCTGCCCAGGCAGGCGGCGACGCCGGTGGCGCCGGCGATGAGCTCAGGCGCCTTCTCGTCCTTCACCGCCTTGCCGCGCGGGTAGATCCACAGCACCGTGACCAGCCCGTGGTGGTGCGCCCAGTGCACCGCCTGCGCCGCCTCGCGGATCATGGCGTTCTCGTGCTCGCTGCCCAGGTAGACGGTGTAGCCCACGGCCAGCACGTTCAACCCGGTGCTCTTCTTGAACTCCACCACCTGGCGCACGTCGATCATCTGCGTCGACGACGGGTCCTGCTGCCCCGTCTTCACCAGGTTGGTCTTGGAGTTGAGCTTGACCAGGTAGGGGACGTTGGGGTAGTCGTTGCCGTACAGCGAGATCAGGCCCATCTGGGCGGCGAAGACGCCGATCTCGGCCTGGTCGGCGATGCGGAACAGGTGCTCGGGGTCGGCGTCGTCGGCGGCGATCCCCTCGCCGTAGAAGTCCTCGTTCAGGTGCTCGATCTTCTGGTCGCCGGCGAAGAGCATCAGCCGGCCCGAGCCCAGGGTGATCTCGTCATAGTTGGCCAGGTATTCGTTCACCGCCCCGCTGGGGACGTCGGCCGGGATATAGGTTTTTTCTTCCATGAGAACCTCCTCGTGATGTGATGACGCCATCATAATGAATGGGGGGAATTATTGCAACCCCGGGCAGGCGGCGCCGGGCGAAAAAAAACCCGCCCCCGGAGGGGCGGGTCCTTCTATGAAGGGCAATCGAGGATCGATGCGGGTTCGGGCCCTCAGTAGGTGCAGTAGCAGGCGCCGTAGCCGACGCCGCTGCAGCCGTACTTGATCCACATGAAGCCGGCCTCGCCCCAGCTGGTGCCCCAGGAGTTCTTCAGCAGCCAGGCGCCCTTGGCGTCGTCCCAGCCGCAGAGGATGATGGCGTGGTTGATGGAGTTGACCCTCTTCTTGCAGGAGGTCAGCACGCCGCTCTTGTAGGCCTGGAAATAGCGGTCGACGTAGATCGCCGCCGAGACCGAGCCGTAGGTGTAGATGGCGTTCTTGATGGCGGCGACCGAGGGGACGGTGTTGCTGGTGGCGATGTACTGCCAGCGGGCGACCGGGAAGGTCGGCGTGGTGCACTTGGGCGAGCAGGCGGAGTCGAGGGCGGTGTAGGGGAAGCAGCTCTCGAGGATGGCGCCGGGGCTCATGATCATGTCGAAGGCGAAGTAGCCGCCGTTGCAGCCCCAGCCGTAGTCGTTGCAGGAGACCAGCTCCTGCTCGGAGAGGTCATAGGTGGCGCCGGTCTTGAACTTGATGGCCGCCTCGAGCCCGGCGATCGTGGAGAACGCCCAGCAGGAGCCGCAGGAGGCCTGGTTCTTGATCGGGGTGTAGGTGCCGACGAACGAGGCAGGCAGCGTGGCCGCCGTCACGGCGCACTCGCCGGGCTCGAAGCCCTGGGAGTCGGCCGGCTTCAGCTCGGGGCGGAAGGAGCACAGCTGCTCGATGCTGTACTGCATGGCTTGGTTGGGGCCGATCTCGAAGTCCCAGCCGTTGGCCTTCATCTCGGCGCGCATCTCGGCCAGCTCGCGGTCCAGGGCCTGGCGCTTGGCGACCGGGTCGTCGGCCAGGTGCATGCCGGTATCGGTGCTCTGCAGCGCCGGCACGAACAGGAAGACGGCCAGCAGGGCGGCCAGGCAAGACCCGAAGATCCACTTTTTGGTTCCTTTCATTTCATTGCTCCTTGATTATATGGATTTGGCTTCCAAAAGAACGGGACCGGGCGATGGGATCGACCTGTTTCATCGATCGCATGATACGGCCGCGGCGGCTGGCGGGCAATCGGGCAAAATACCTAAATTCGGTTGTATTTTGAGCGATTTTTTCCTACAACGAAAGTTGTATTTGTTTTATTGAACTTCTATAATGGAAGTCCGCCGATGGCATTGAAAACCAAGCTGGCCCTGTTCATCGCCGGAGCCGGGCTCCTGTTCTCCCTGGCCTACCTGTGGCTGAACCGGCTGACCGTCACCCGCTCCGGCAACGAGCAGAAGCACATCACCACCGACAAGATCGCCTCGCGCGTCCTCGAGATGGTCGAGAACGAGAAGAAGCGCATCGCCACCATCTGCTTCGACTGGGCCGCCTGGGACGTGATGTACGAGTACGCCACCAAGCCGACGCGCGAGTTCGAGTCGCAGTCGATGCCGGCGGCGGTCATCCCCGAGTTCGACCTGAACGTCATCCTGGTCATCAACCGCGTCAAGAAGACGATCTACCACGAGGGCTACGACCGCCAGCGCCGCCGGCCGGTGCGCTTCGACCCAGGCAACCCGCGCAACGCCGGCCTGTGGCGCAGCCTGTATGTCGATTTCGACCGCCCGAGCATGCGCCGCTTCGTCAGCGCCTCCGAGCACGGCCCGCTGATCCTGGTCTCGGCGCCGATCCTGCGCGGCGACGGCCGCGGGCCGATGAACGGCCGGGTGATCATGGGCCGGCTGGTGAACGCCGCCTTCAACGAGCGCATCAGCGCCGCGGTGCAGGAGATGACGACGCTGCTCACCCCCGAGCAGGCGGCCGCCGAGCTGGGGCCGGAGCGGGCGCGGCGCCTGGCCGGCGACCACCCGCTGCTGCGCGAGAGCGCCAGGGTCATGCACGTCTACAGCGCCAGCGCCGATCCCGCCGGCGACCTGGCCTTCATTGTGCGCGTCGACGCCGATCGCACCCTGTTCGGCCTGCAGGAGCGGGCATCGCGCAACTTCCTGGCCTCCATCTGGCTGAGCACGCTGCTGCTCGGCCTGCTGCTCTTCGCCTTCGTCGACCGCCTGCTGCTGAAGCGGCTGGCCGACATCTCGCGCCGCGCCGGCGAGGTCGCCTCCTTCGCCGACCTGTCCATCCGCGTCCCCGAGGCGGGGCGCGACGAGATCGCCCGGCTCAGCCGCACCATCAACCTCATGCTGGAGCGGCTGGAGAAGGAGAGCGTGCGCCGCCGCGAGATGGAGGACCGCCTGGTCATGAACGAGAAGCTGGCCGCCACCGGCCGGCTGGCGGCCAACATCGCCCACGAGGTGAACAACCCGCTGTTCGCCATCGCCAACTCCCTGGCCGTCATCAAGAGCAGCCTGGGCGACGCCGGCGGCGATATCGGCGAGGTCCTGCCCCTGGCCGAGAAGGAGATCGCCCGCGTGCGCAAGATCACCCGCCGGCTCCTCGACCACGGCAAGGTCAACCTGGAGACCTTCCAGGAGGCCGACCTGGGCTCCATCCTGGACACGGCCTGCGAGGTGCTCAAGCTGAGCCGGCAGCTGGGGCGCACCGCCGTGCGCTGGCAGACCCCGCGCGAGCCGCTGCCCATCCTGTGCAACGCCGACAGCCTGCAGCAGGTGTTCATGAACCTGATCCTCAACGCCAGCGAGGCCATGGAGAAGCGCGGCGACGTCTTCATCCAGGCGGAGCCGGCCGGCGACGGCTACGCCGTCCACTTCCGCGACACCGGGCCCGGGTTCCCGGAATCGATCCGGCGCAAGATCTTCGAGCCCTTCAACAGCTCCAAGGACGCCAAGGGGGCGGGGCTGGGCCTCTACATCTCCTACCACATCGTCAAGCGGCACGGCGGCGCCATGGCCCTGGACGAGACGCCCGAGTCGTCCATGGGCGGGGCCCACCTGGTGGTGACGCTGCCGCGCCGGGGAGGAATCGACCATGGCGGATAAGCCGCGAGTGCTGATCGTCGACGACGACCCCGAGGTGCAGAAGACCCTGCAGATCTGGCTGAAGAACGAGGGGTTCCGCGTCTTCACCGCCTCCGACTCGGCGCAGGCCCGCGCCGCGCTGCGCAAGCAGGAGGTCGACGTCTGCCTGGTCGACCTGCACCTGAAGAACGAGGACGGCCTGCGCCTGGCCGCCGAGCTCAAGCCGCTCGACGAGCTCATGCGCATCATCGTCATCACCGGCTACCCGAGCTACCAGAGCGCCATCGACGCCATGAAGACCGGCATCTTCGACTACATCTCCAAGTCCACCGAGAACGACGTCATCCTGCGCAAGCTGCGCGCCGCCGTGGAGGACCGCGAGCGCGAGGTCGCCGGCCGGCGCCAGGCCGGGCCGCCCCGCTTCCAGGTGGTGCTCGTCGGCCATCACGAGCTGGTGCGCGCCGGGCTGGAGAACTTCTTCCAGGAGAACCCCGAGTACCGCCTGCGCCACGTCTACCACTCGTTCGAGTACGTCCACAAGTCCGACTTCAGCCTGGAGGTGGCGCTGCTGCTGGTCTGCGCCTCCTGCAACGAGCCGTACCTGCAGGACGCCGAGGCCTTCTTCACCCGCCTCAAGCTGGTCTTCCCCAACGCCCGGCCGGTGATCATCAACTGCAGCTGCGACGACGAGCGCAAGAAGGAGCTGCTGCGCCGGGGCGTCAAGGGCTTCCTGCCGGCCAACATCGGCAAGCCGCTGCTGAAGAAGGCGCTGGACTGCATCCTCGCCGGCCAGGTGTGGGTCAGCCGCGACCTGTCGCAGCAGCTGCTCAGCGAGCTGCTGGAGGACACCCGCCCCGAGCTGGCCTACCAGCGCCCGGAGAACGCGTTCAACCTGACCGGCCGCGAGATCGAGATCCTCAAGGCCCTGGCCTCGGGCCTGTCCAACCTGGCCATCAGCGAGAAGCTGTTCCTCAGCGAGAAGACGGTCAAGACGCACACCCACAACATCTTCCGCAAGATGGAGGTCAAGACCCGCACCCAGGCGGTGATGAAGGCCATGGAGTTCCACGTCATCTGAGCGCGGCGCGCCCAGGGGACAGGGGGCATTGCCGTCCAGGATCAATCCCTTTTTGGACAGACAGCATAGACGGCAAAGGATTTTGGGGAGGGCCTAAACGGTTGTTTTGCGAAATCAGATGCTGGGAAGACTAAAATTCCAAGCACCAAGCACCAAGTCTCAAACAAATTCCAAGTCTCAAATTCCAATGACCCAAACTAAGGCGCCCAATCGATCCGCTGCCACTACCGGGAGATAGGTAGTAATTCCATGAACGAGTGCGTTCACTTTTCGTTTGGTCATTTGGACATTGGTGCTTGGTTCTTATTTGGAATTTGGTGCTTGGAACTTGGTGCTTCAGTCTTACCAGTTTAAATGTTATTTCGGACAGATCTGGGCGGAGGCTACTTGTCGCTGAAGATCTTGAGCCACTGCTCCACCTCGTTCTGGGAGACGCGGGCGTTGACCCGCTTGAGCGTCTCCTCCTTGCGGCCCTGGGAGGCGAAGGCCTTCTTCAGGGTGAAGTAGAACTCGATGGAGTTGACGGTGCGCACGCCCAGGCCGCGGGCGAAGTCCTTGAGCTCGCGGTCGGCGGTCACCAGCACCGTCTCCTTGACGTGCTGGTAGCCCTCGAGGATGTGCTTGATCTCGTCGTCGGCGCTGAGCCCGTAGCGCGGGTAGACGACGGTGAGCTTGGCGTTGATGGGCTGGCGCCGCTCGCCGCCCTGGGGCTCGCCGTCGAAGACGACGGTGACCTTGGTGTTCTTGCTCTCCTGGAACTTGCGGATGATGGAGACCATCTTGCCCCGCGCCTCGGGGTCGCCCAGGGAGAAGTCGGGGGCGCAGCCGATCAGGTTGTTGCCGTCGATGATGTAGGGCATTCAGATCTCGATCGTCCCTCCGGGCGCCAGGACGGTGACCTGGCAGGAGGCGCCGGCCAGGCGCTGGAACTCCTCGGGCGAGGACGCGATGTGCGGGAAGGTGCCGTAGTGGATGGGGACGGCGCGCGGCACGCCCAGCAGCTCCACCGCCTTGGCCGCCAGGCGCGGCGACATGGTGTAGTAGCCGTCGATGGGCAGGAAGGCGATGTCGGGGCGGTACATCTCGCCGATCAGCCGCATCTCCAGGGTCAGCCCGGTGTCGCCGGCGTGGTAGACGGTGCGGCCGTCCATGGCCACGATCACGCCGGCGGCGGTGCCGCCCCGCCCGGCGCTGTGGAAGGCCGGCGTCAGCGAGACCTCGATCCCGTCGAGGCGCGCCGTGCCGCCGATGTTGATGCCCTCGGCCTTGAGCTTCTTCTCCTGGGCCGCCTGGGCGATCTCGAACAGGGCGACCAGGGTGGCGCCGGTGCGCTGGCAGATGGCGAAGGCGTCGCCCAGGTGGTCGCCGTGGTCGTGGCTGACGACGACGGCGTCGGCGCGCTCGATCGCCGCCGCCGCCAGCGCCGACTTGGGATTGCCGGTCAGGAACGGGTCGATGAACACCGTGCGGCTGCCCTCGATGCGCAGGGCCGAATGTCCGAGCCAGGTGATCTTCATGCTCCCTCCTCAGCCCGGCGGCCAGGCCATGCGCCTCCCGCCCAGCACGTGCAGGTGCAGGTGGAAGACGGCCTGCCCGGCGTCGGCGCCGGTGTTGATCACGACGCGGTACTGCTCCAGCCCGGCCTTGGCGGCCGCCTGGCGGGCGGCGGCCAGCAGCCGGCCGAGCAGCGCCTCGTCATCGGCCTCGCGAAGCGAGGCGACATGGCGGCGCGGCACCACCAGCAGGTGGACCGGCGCCTGCGGCTGGATGTCGCGGAAGGCGACGGCGTCGCCGTCCTCGTGGACGAACGCGGTGGGGATGGCGCCGCCGGCGATCCGGCAGAAGATGCAGGATTCCATGGGCTTACTCCTCCTCGATGGCGATCTCGGCGCCGAGCGCCTGCAGCTTGCCCGGCATGTCCTCGTAGCCGCGGAAGAGCTGGTAGGCGTTCTCGATGCGCGTCTCGCCTTCCGCCGCCAGGCCGCCGAGGACCAGCGCCGCCGAGGCCCGCAGGTCGGTGGTGCGCAGCACGGCGCCGCGCAGGCGCGTGCCGCCGCGCACCAGCGCCTCGTCGCCGCGCACCTCGATGGCCGCGCCCAGGCGGTTCAGCTCGCCCACGTGGCGGAAGCGGTCGTTGAAGATCGTCTCCCGCACCCGCGAGACGCCGTCGGCCTGGGTGAGCAGGGTGGTCAGCTGCGCCTGCAGGTCGGTGGGGAAGCCGGGATAGGGCTCGGTGACCACGGCGGCGGGGCGCAGCGTCCGGCCGCCGCGGGCGCGGAACGCGCCGGCGCCGACCTCGACGTCGGCGCCCATGGCGTCCAGGATCTCCAGCAGGCTGCCCAGGTGGGCGGGCTCCACGCCCTCGACGCGGACGTCGTTGCCGGCGAAGCAGCCGGCGATCAGGTAGGTGCCGGCCTCGATGCGGTCGGGAATGACGCGGTGGCCGGCTCCGTGCAGCGCCTCGCGCCCGCGGACCACCCAGGTCTCCCCGCCGTCGGGCTCGACGTCGGCGCCCATGGCGGCCAGCAGGGCGGCCAGGTCGGCCACCTCGGGCTCAAGGGCGCAGTTGCGCAGCACGGTCGTCCCCTCGGCCAGGGCGGCGGCCATCAGCAGGTTCTCGGTGCCGGTGACCGTCTTGCCGGGAAAGGTGAAGTCGATGCCGCGCAGCCGGCGGCAGCGGGCGACCAGGTACTCGTTCTCGGCGCGGATCTCGGCGCCCATGCGCTGCAGCCCCAGGAGGTGGAAGTCGATCTTGCGCTCGCCGATGGGGCAGCCGCCGGGCATGGAGACGCGCGCCTCGCCGCAGCGGGCCAGCATGGGCCCGAGCAGCAGCACCGAGGCCCGGGTAGTGCGGGCGACCTCGGGCGAGACCAGCGGCGTGCGCAGCTGCGGCATGGCCAGGCGCACGCGGTGGCCCCGGGGCCCCTCCGCGGGCGTATCCTCGCCCTGACCCTCGGCGCCGAGCGCGCGCAGGGCGGCGACCATGACGCGGATGTCCTCCACCTGCGGCACGTTGGCGAGCTCCAGCGCCTCGGGGGCGAGGCAAACGGCGGCCAGCTCCGGCAGGGCGGCGTTCTTGGCGCCGGCGACGGCGACGCTGCCGGCCAGCGGCCGGCCGCCTCGGATCGAGATGATGAAGTTGCGCATGGTTGCGGGCGGGCCTCGCCGGCCCGATGCCTCGACAAGGGCCCCACTATACAATCTTCACCCGCCAAAGTCAAGAAAGGCAGCCCGGACGCCGCTTGCCAACGCCGGGCGAAAACGCTAGAATGGCGGCGATGGACACGCGCAGCGCTCCCCGGGCGGCCGCCCTGGTTCTCCTCCTTCTCCTGCCCGCCTGCTTCAGCTTCCGCGTCGCTGTCCCCGACGAGCCCGGGGAGGTGATCGGCGCGCTGGCCATCCTGTGCACGCCGCCCTCGTCGCTGGACCTGGAGAAGCCGATCGTGGACGAGCCGGTGGGCGCCGACGCGGCCGCCGTCCATTCCCTGGTCAAGGTCCTGCAGGTGAGCAAGCCCGTCGTGCTGCAGTGGCACTGGTACTCGCCCGACAACGCCCGCGTGCGCAGCTCCAAGACGGTGGAGGTCAACGCCCGGTCGAAGTACCTCGCCTATTTCGCCGCCTGGGACACGCTGCCGCGCGAGCAGCTTGCGGGCCGGAAGGGGAACTGGACGGTGGTCATCACCGCCGGCGGCCGCTTCCTCGCCCGGAAGGAATTCACTGTCAATTGAGGCGCCGCCGGGAGATGAGGGCGCGCCGCTCGGGCGCCGGCGCCGGCGCGAACGCCAGGCGGGCCGCTTCCGCCCTGGCCCGCGCCGCCGCTCCAGGCCGCCACTCGCCGAGAAGCCTCACCGAGGTCACCTCCCCGCCGGAGTTGACCGTCACCTCCACGGCCGCCCCGGCGGGAAGCCATTCGTCGATGCCGCGCAGCCCCGCTTCCGACAGCTCCGCGTCT
>DAHVOV010000108.1 GCA_027318645.1 Candidatus Aminicenantota bacterium | reverse complement strand
TGACCGCCCCGATGATGGCCATCAGCGCGCCGCCGCCCACGCCGCCGCTGAGCACGCTGGAGACGATGCCGCCCAGGTCGCCGCCGCCGGCCGCCGGCGCCATGCCCAGCAGGCCGAGCAGCTGGCCGCCGAGGCCGCCGCCCAGGATGCCGACGATGGAGTTGCCGATGGTGCCCAGCGAGAGCTTCTTCATCAGGGCGCCGGCGCCGTTGCCGCCGAGCGCGCCGCTGACCAACTGGATGATGAGATGAAGCATGAGTCCCTCCTTAAGGAAAATATGGCGTCATGATAGTGTGGAGGAGGAAGTAATGCAAGAGAAATTTCTATAAAATTAAAGGTAAAAGAAAAAGGTAAAAGGTAAAAGTAAGACAAGAAATCAAGGAATCAAGAGCCGAATTCCAAATGAATTCCCAGATTACGACGGCCGAAACCCGGGCACTGGCAGCGCTCGCATTTTTGTCGTTTCGCTTGGTGTTCGGTTTAATTTATATGATTAGTGATCTGGAATATTTCTTACTTTTTCCTTTTACCTTTTTACTTTTTCCTTACTATTTCTGTCTGGTCCTTCCATCGTTGAAATTGTCTGCCGGATATGATACCGTGCTTGCGGGAAAACGGAGAATGGGCGATCCCTACGAAGAAACCATATTCGACCGCAAGCTGATCCCGACCGTGAACCTGCCCGGCCGGGGCGAGCAGTCGATCGTGCTGACCGTCATCGCCGGCAGCGAGGTCGACTTCGGCAAGCACTTCGTGCTGGAACGCAAGCGCACGGCCATCGGCCGCGAGAAGATCAACGACATCGCCCTCAGCGACGGCAAGGTCAGCAAGGCGCACTGCGAGATCTCGGTGATCCGCAGCGGCCGCGGCATCGAGCAGATCAGCCTCCTCGACCTCGACTCGACCAACGGCACCTATGTCAACGGCGAGGCGGTGGTGCAGACGACGCTGAAGGCCGGCGACAAGATCCAGGCCGGCAGCACCATCCTGCAGCTGAGCTACAGCGACGAGATCGAGAAGGAATACCACGCCAAGCTGTTCGATTTCGCCGCCCGCGACGCCCTGACCGGCCTGTACAACAAGCGCTTCATCGTCAACGAGCTGGAGAACTACTGCCGCATCGCCCGGCGCAGCAACCGCGCCTTCAGCGTCATCCTGCTCGACATCGACGACTTCAAGCGCATCAACGACGGCCACGGCCACCTGGCGGGCGACGAATACCTGAAGCGCCTGTCGGCGCTGATCCGCGACACGCTGCGCGACCAGGACATCGCCGGCCGCATCGGCGGCGAGGAGTTCCTGGTCGTCCTGCCCGAGACCGCGGTCGAGGGCGCCCTGCAGCTGGCGGTGCGCATCCGCAGGGCGGTCGAGGATTTTGCCATGGACCTGCAGGGCCAGGCGGTGCGCACCACCATCAGCGCCGGCGTCTGCCAGTACGAGCGCGGCATGCGCGACGTCAAGGAGCTCCTGGACCTGGCCGACCGGGCCATGTACGAGGCGAAGAAGGCGGAGAAGAACAAGGTGATGCGCGCCGTGCTCGCCGACGTCCCCCGCGAATGACCGCCCGGGGCTGAGATGATGCCGGGAACGGGACCGCGCTTCCGTCGCCGCCGCTGCGGGCGATGAACGACCCCCTCGACGAGACCCTTCACGACCGCCCGCTCGATCCGCCCGGCGCGGACGCGGCCAAGGACGAGCGCTCCATCCTGCTGGTCATCGTCGCCGGCGGCGAGCTCGACTTCGGCCGGCACTTCGTCCTCGAGCGGGAGGAGACCACGATCGGCCGCGGGGACGGCTGCGGCATCGTGGTCCACGACGCCAAGGCCAGCAAGGCGCACTGCGCCGCCTCCGTCATCCTCGGCAGAGGCGGCGTCGAGCGCATCGAGATCCGCGACCTGGGGACGACCAACGGCACCTTCGTCAACGGCGAGCGGGCCGACCGGGCCACGCTCATGGCCGGCGACAAGGTGCGGGTGGGGGACACCGTGCTGCAGCTGCGCTATGGCGACGGCATCGAGCGGGAGTACCACGCCCGCCTCTTCCAGCTGGCCGCCCGCGACGCCCTCACCGGCCTGTACAACAAGCGCTTCATCGCCAACGAGCTGGAGAACCAGGCGCGCATCGCCCGCCGCTCCGGCCGCCCCCTCAGCGTCATCCTCTTCGATCTCGACGACTTCAAGCATATCAACGACCGCTTCGGCCACCTGGCCGGCGACGAGTACCTGGCCGGGTTCGCCGGGCTGCTGGCGCGCACGCTCCGCGAGCAGGACATCGCCGGGCGCGCCGGTGGCGAGGAGTTCCTGGTCGTCCTGCCCGAGACCGCCCTCGACGGCGCCCTGCAGCTGGCCGAGCGCATCCGCCAGGGGGCGGCGGATTTCGCGCTGCGCCGCGGCGACGAGGAGATCCGGGCCACCCTCAGCGCCGGCGTCGGCCAGTTCGACAGCGGCCTGGGCGGCGTGCCGGAGCTGCTGGACCTCGTCGACAAGGCGCTGTACGAGGCCAAGCGGGAAGGAAAGAACAGGATCGGGGTACAGGGGAACGGCTTGCGGTAGACGGCGCACGGCGGACGGTTCAGAAATGTGTCCTCAGAGAACTGTACTGTTCGATGTTCGAGGTTCGACGCTGCTGACCCCGCCAGGGGCGGCGTACCCGAGGAGGATTATCTCAGAGGGGTATAAGACGTAGCGAAGGCCCTACGCACGGCGCAATGAGATGAAAAGCGCTGGAGCGGCGTCGACGAACTGGACGTGAGCGCCCATGCCGGCAAACGCCTGCGGACCGAGTTGCTCGTGCTTTTGAAGGAGAGGGCGGGGATGACCTATCGCGAGATTGCCAAGCTGGACTGGTTCTGCGAACTCAATGCTTCCAGCCTGGGCACGCTCTATCAGAGGAGCAGGAAGCGGGGGCTTTTTCTGAATGAAACCAAGAAATAAATGGAACGCACCTTCTAAATGGGCGTCCCCTTGAGGAGGAGGTCACCTTTCGCCGCTGAGCCGTGGCGCCGGGACGACGCTGGAAGGAAGACCTACCGCACGACGATCCGGAACACGTCGCTGGCCGGGCCGTACTGGAAATTCAGGAGCATCTCCCCGCAGAGCCCGATCACCCATCGCCCCGGGATGCAAATGCTTGGGATCGTGACCCGCGCCTCGCCTCGTGCCGTGGCGATATGGCTCGCCAGCGGTTCCAATATGCCCCACCGTTCCCCGCGGCCGATCTGCTCCTCGGGAATGAGCAGTATGTAAAGGTAGCGGTCGAACTCCGGGTCGCCCGCGCTCCAGCGCACGATCACGCTTTCGCCTTGATGCCAGATGGTTCTGGAATTGGGCTCAGTCACGATCATGCCGTTATGGAGACTCAGGGCTCCGCAGCCGGCCGGAGAGGCGAGGTATTTCCCAACGCGGATGGCGTGGGGGCCCCTCTCGGTCACCCTCTGTGGGATGCGCACGACCTGCCTGCCGGAGCGGGGGTTGGCGGAGGCCAGGTAAATCCCTTCGCCGGAGCAGTCGGCTGGGTGCAGGGAGATGTTGACCGCCGAAGGCATGCGGCCGATCGTCTTCCATGTGACGGTGGTGTAGCCTGTGGCCCAAGCCGGGCTGTGCCAGGGGCTGGTGACGATGATCTGGGGCAGGATCTCCACGAAGGGCCGGGAAGGGGTTACTTGGGCCCGCGCCGTCCCGCAACAGATGAAAAGCATGGTGGTTATTGGAAGCACCTTGAGCATGGCTTTCATCCTCCCTTCTCAAGATCGTTTGCTCTTCTTGAAGTTAATAAATTAATAGCGTTTTTCTGCTGAAAATCTCATCGATCCGGAGAAAAAACGATATTAGTCGGCAAAACCATACGCGCCGAGCATGCGGAAGAACAGGTCGGTGTTCTCGAACATCCCAGTGAAGGCTTCGGCCCCGGGACCGAACGCATAGACCGGGACCATCACGCCGCTGTGCCCGTCGGTCGTGAACCGGCCCTTCACCGTCCCCGACGCGATGTCGCCCCCCAGCAGGGTCCAGCCGCCGGTCTCGTGGTCGGAG
>DAHVOV010000093.1 GCA_027318645.1 Candidatus Aminicenantota bacterium | reverse complement strand
GGCGGCAGCGGATCCTGCGCCAGCTGGAGGACATCAACCGCTTCTTCGGCCGCAAGGTGGTGGAGCGCAAGAAAGTCCTGCTGCCGCAGCGCGACTCGCTGATGAAGCCGCACCTGGTGCACGCCATGCTTGACGAGGGGCTCTTCCCCGACTACCGCGAAGCGGCCAGGTGGTTGTCGGTCAACGCCGCCGTACCCATCCATGTCCCCAAGCTGCCCATGGCCGACGCCATCGCCATGATCGGCCGCGCCGGCGGCGAGGCGATCCTGGCCCATCCCGGCTACATCGTCGCCGAGACCGAGATCAGGCTGGAGGAGATGCTCGCCGAGCTGATCCCCCTCGGCCTGGCCGGCATCGAGGTCGACTATCCCTACTACCAGGAGAAGGAGCCGGCGCCGGCCTTCCCCGACAAGGCCGCCGAAGCGGCCATGATCGGGAAGCTGCGCGACCTGGCCGCCGGGCTCAACCTGAAGGCGACGCGCGGCTCCGACGCGCATGACGTCGAGGCATTGAAGAAATACGCGCTTCAGTAACGCAAGCGATCTCTGAGTGTTAGTGTTTGTGTTAGTGTTAGCTGCAGCATTGAAGAAGAACTCAGTGTCAGTGACAGTGTCAGTGTCAGCAAGAACGATCAGCCACTGATTAGAAATCTTCAGCAACCAAGCGAATTGGCTTTCGTTACGTCTTATACCCCTCGGAGCTATCGCTCCTCGGGTACGCCGCCCCTGGCGGGGCCGGCAGCGTCGAACCTCGGACGTCGAACCTTATAGCATCCTTAAGTCCTAATTCCTGGCGCTCGAACTCCTGGCTCGTTCGAACTCCTGTTCGATCGTTTGCGAAGGCCTGGTCGTGAGCTTGGACACGACGACGATCACCAGGCAGGAGAAGACGAACGCCGGCAGCAGCTCGTACAGGTCGAAGGCGCCGCCCAGCGGCCGCACCAGCAGCTTCCAGGCGAAGACCATGGCGCCGCCGGAGAGCATGCCGGCCAGGGCGCCGGCGCGCGTCGTCCGCTTCCAGAACAGCGAGAAGAGCATGACCGGCCCGAACGAGGCGCCGAAGCCGGCCCAGGCGAAGGAGACGACGCGGAAGATGATCGAGTCGCTGTCCAGGGCGATGAGCACGGCCGCCAGGGAGACGGACAGCAGCGCCAGCCGCGACACGCGCATGACGCGGCGGTCGTCGGCGTCCTTGCGGAACAGGCGCTGGTAGACGTTCTTGGCGAACGCCGACGAGGCGATCAGCAGGTAGGAGTCGGAGGAGCTGATGGTCGCGGCCAGGATGCCGGCCAGCGCGACGCCGGCCAGCACCGCCGGCAGCAGCCGCGTGGCCACGAGGATGAATACGCGCTCGGAGGCGCCGGGGCTGAGCAGCTCGGCCGGGTAGAGGGCGCGGCCGACCAGGCCGATGGCCACGGCGGCGAACAGCGAGACGAAGCACCAGGAGGTGGCGATGCGCCGCGAGGCCTTGAGCTCGCGGGCGTCGCGGATGGCCATGAAGCGCAGCAGCACCTGGGGCATGCCGAAGTAGCCCAGGCCCCATGACAGGATGGACAGGATGGCGACGAGGGAATAGGCGCCGGCGGCGCCGAACAGCGCCCGCCCGTCGGCGACGCCCTGGACGCCCTGCCGCAGCGTTGGCGTCGCGAACCCCATCAGCTCCAGGAACCCCGGGATGCGCCCCAGGTTGGCGGCGATGCGCGCGGGCCCGCCGGCGGCGACGAGGGCGACGCCCAGGACGGCGGCCAGGGCGATGACCATCACCACCGCCTGCATGAAATCGGAGGCGCTCTCGGCCAGGAAGCCGCCGACCAGGGTGTAGAGGACCACGAAGGCGGCGCCGGCGAGCATGCACAGCCGGTAGTCGGCGCTGAAGATGGAGGCGAACAGCTTGCCGACGGTGACGAAGCAGCTCGAGGCGTACACGGTGAAGAAGACCAGGATGAGCAGGGCGGCGACGGTCATCAGCGCCTTTTTCTCCTCGTGGAAGCGGTTGGAGAAGAAGTCGGGGATGGTGATGGCGTCGCCGGTGATCTCGGAGTAGGCGCGCAGGCGGACGCTGACCACCAACCAGTTGATATAGGTACCGGCCAGGAGTCCGGCCGCCGTCCAGGCCGCCTCGGAAACGCCCGACCAGTAGGCGACGCCGGGCAGCCCCATCAGCAGCCAGCCGCTCATGTCGGAGGCCTCGGCGCTCATCGCCGTCACCCACGGGCCCAGCGAGCGTCCGCCGAGAAAGTAGTTGCCCGAGCTGGCGTTGGCCCGCCGGGCGAAGTAGAGGCCGATGCCGATCACGACCGCCATGTAGGCGGCCATGACCACGAAGATCTGGGAGGAGGAGTGCATGCGCGCATTATAGCAAAGCCGACAGATCTGTGAAGAGGTTCTAGGAGAGCGTCGAGGTTCCAAGTACCAGGTACCACGTACCACGTTAGAAGAATCACCGAACTGGGTTGACGGTAGACGGCAATCGCAACTGAAAGCCCTGGTTCACTGTTATCGCTTTGCCGTAAACCGTATTCCGTAAACCGTATACCGATTGCCTTCACGAATCACGAATTACGAATATATTCTATTTGAGATAATCCGTTCCTTTCCCGCATTTAACTTGCAAACAGGGGAGGGTCATATCATGAAAAGAAAAATGTGGGGCGTTTTGCCCGTGTTCTTCCTCGTCGCCGCCGGCGGGCGGCTCCTGCCGGCCATCGGGACCATCCCCGACGTGGTGTTCCATGTCAACGGCACGTATTCCGCGGGGCCGTCCGATCAGTTTCTTGCCGACGCCGTGCGGGTCACGATCGCATTCCCGGTCAGGGTCAGCGTCAGCGTGTCGATCAGTGGCGCGCCGCCCGAGGCCCGCTATTACCTGGAGCAGCAGGCGCCGGACAGCGGCTGCCCCGAAAACTACATGAAGTACCGCGGGCATTGCTATCCGACGGAACCGAGCCAGATACCGCACGAATTCACTTTCGACGCTCAGGCGCTGGCGGAAAACGGGGTGACCCGCGTGTTCCGCCCGCTTCTTCGGCTTTCCAGCCCTATCGGTCAGTATGCCCTCAGCGGCGAGATCCGGATGCGCTTCACGCGGGTCCTCGAGGTGAAGCCGATCCAGGTCATCAAGGTCACCCGCCCGGCTTCGGGCGCCGTTTTTGCGCGCGGCCAGGGCATTCCCATCGCTTGGACCAGCATGTGGGAGGTGGGCGCCAGCGTCAGGATCCGCCTCGTGCCCGAGG
>DAHVOV010000085.1 GCA_027318645.1 Candidatus Aminicenantota bacterium | reverse complement strand
CAGGATGCCGCCGGTGCGCTGGCGGCGGTACTTCTCCAGCGCCCGCGCCTGGCCGGCCAGCACGGCCGCGCGCAGCTCGGGGCGCGTCAGCACCTGGTGGCACAGGGCGGCGACGCGCAGCGGGTCCTTGTCGCGCAGCAGGATGCCGCCGCCGTTCAGAGTCTCGGCCACGGCGCCGGCGTCGTAGGCCAGCACCGGGATGCCCAGGTGGAAGCTCTCCGGCAGCGGGGCGCAGAAGCCCTCGTGCTCGCTCAGGTGCAGGTACAGGTGGGAGAGCTTGGCGTAGGAGACCATCTCGTCCAGGGGCACGTGGCCACTGAAGCGGACGTCGCGGGCGCCCAGCGCCGCGGTCAGGCCCTGCAGCGCCGACAGGTAGCGCTCGAAGCCGCGGTGCTCGCCGACGATGAACAGGCGCGAGGCCGGGTTGAAGTGCCGCTGGTAGGCGGCGAAGACGCGGATGACGTCCTCCACCTTCTTGTTGGGGAT
Organism: Candidatus Aminicenantota bacterium; assembly: GCA_027318645.1. Taxonomy (GTDB): domain Bacteria; phylum Acidobacteriota; class Aminicenantia; order UBA2199; family UBA2199; genus UBA2199. The sequence goes on along the minus strand of DAHVOV010000085.1, from coordinate 10,666 downwards.
GACGCGGCCGACGAAGAGCAGGTTGGTGCGCCCGTCGCCGTAGAGCTCGCGGAACACCGGCAGCACCGGCCGGTCGAACTTGGCGAAGTCCATCACCAGCGGCAGGACGCCGGTGCGGGCGAAGCCGGCCTCCTCCAGCTCGCGGCGGTTGTACTCCGAGTCGCCCAGGGCCAGGTCGACCTGGCCGGCGAGGCTGCGCAGCTCCAGGCGCCCCTTGTAGCAGTCCTTGGCCAGTACGCGGTGATAGTCGAGGAAGAAGCGGTGCGGCGTGATGTTGTGGTAGATGATCACCTTGCGGTCGCTCAGGCGCAGGAACTTGCGCGTGACCGGCGAGCCGATGGAAAAGTGGAAGATGACGGTGTTCTCCGGCGCCGAGAAGCGGTCGTATTCCTGGTAGTTGCGCACCTGGCCGGCGTAGCGCGGGTGGAAGAGCATGGTGAAGACCTCGGAGCCAATGCCCTGGCCGCGCAGGAAGTCGCGGATCTCCAGCGCCTCGTTGCCGATGGCGTCGCCGTAGGAGAAGGAGGTGAGGAACTGGTGGACGTTCATTCGCCGGGCAGCCTGCGCTCCAGGGCCCGCTGGCGGTTCTCCAGGAACTCGACGCGGTCCTCCAGGACGCGCAGGCGCGTCTTGAGCATCTCCTCGTCGGTCTTCATCTTTGTCGACTCGACGACCAGGTTGTGCAGGGCGTTGTGCAGCAGGCGGACGTACTCGCTGCTCTGCACGGCGAGGCGGCGCAGGCCGGCGATCTCGCCCTTCAGCTCCAGGTACAGCGGGCGGTTCATGAAGCGCCGCCACGGCCCCAGCAGCCGGCGCAGCGCCTTCAGCACCGCCTTGGCCGGCCCCTTTTCCCCGAAGCTCTCCTCGGCCGGCGGCGCCGGCGCCACGCTGGCCTCGAAGCCGGGATAGAGCACCGGCTCGTAGACGTTGGGGATGTCCTGGAAGTCGGGCAGCGGCTGCAGCTCCATGTCGACGATCTCGTCGATGTCGCTCTGCTTCAGCAGCCCGGCGTCCTTCCGCTCCTGGATTTGCTTCTCGATGGCGGCCATGAGGGCATTGACGTCGATCTCCGGGGCGGCCTGGATGAAGGGTTCCATGCGCGGTCCTCCTCTCGTGGCGGATTATACCGCAAGCCGCCATGGGCCACAAGCCGGGCCGCGGCCCCTCCCGGATTCGCCGTCAGCAGGGGATTTATCGGCTTCAAAACCCGGAACTCCCGTCAGGCAGAGGGTTTCAGGGGAGAAAAATCGAAAACCCCTTGATTTTGCTTGACTTTGCCGATCGGGATTCTTACAATCCCACGCAGGAGGAACGAATGAACAAAACCGAACTGGTCAAGGCGATCGCCGAGAACGCGAACCTGAAGGTGTCCGAGACGGAGAAGATGGTCAACGCCTTCCTGGACTCGGTCGCCACCTGCCTGAAGAAGAAGAGCAAGGTGACCCTGGTCGGCTTCGGCACCTTCGCCGTCGCCCACCGCAAGGCCAAGATCGGCATCAACCCCAAGACCGGCCAGAAGATCTCCATCAAGGCCAAGAACGTCCCGGTGTTCCGCGCCGGCAAGGCCCTCAAGGACCGGGTCAAGTAGCGAGGCTGCCGCTTTCTTCATAGCGGGGGAGGCATCCCCCGCGTCGTTCGTCGTTCCTTTCCCGCCCCATCCCCCGATCCCCGCCAGGGGACCGGTCTGGGCGCGGGTCACTCAGGTTCCTCCAGTCATCTATGCACAGGGAAGCAAAGGGAAAGCAGAGGGAAGAATGAGGGAAGAGAGAGTGGGAAAAGCCTTTTTAGAAATTCTTTCCCACTTTGTCTTCTCTTGCCTTTCCCTCTGTCTTCCCTCTCTCTTCCCTGGAGAGCCGGCTGGCCTTGGTTTCGGAGATTGGAATTTGGTGCTTGAGTCCGAGCGAACCGCACGCCAGGCGGCACGCTGTGCACAAACGGGCGAGGGGAGCCGTCACTCGACGGTGATCGGGCAGGAGGCGCCGGCGATCTCCACGCGGTTGCGCTTGGCGTCGTAGGCGCTGATGCCGCCGACGGTGAACTGGCAGCGCCCCTTGGCGCTGAACTTGGCCTTCACCTGGATGGCGGCCCCGGCCAGCGCCGGGGAGCCGGCGTCGCCGAGGGAAAGCCCCAGGTCGAAGCCGTTCCCCGACACGTTCTTTAGCACCTTCACCCCCTTGGCGCTCAGGGAGTCGGTATTGACCTCCAGGATCTCGCAGCCGGCGCCGCTGATGGAGCCGCGCAGCGCCAGGCTGGCCAGCGGCGCCTGCGCGTCGATGCGCACGGTGAAGAAGGCGTCGGAGTTGGCCGGCAGGGCGGCCTGGGCCGGGTCGATGGTGACGCGGTCGCCGGCGCTGGCCTCGGGCGCCTCCTCCTGGTCGGAGGCCGGCGGCTCCTCGCCCTCCGTCTCGTCGCGGCCGGGCTCCATGGGGGCCAGGCCCGAGGCCGGCTGCAAGCCGCCGCTCCAGATCGCCTGGTTGTCCTCGGCGCTGACCGGCGTGCGGCGGATGACCTTGGGGGTGATGGAGAAGATCAGGTCGGTCTGGCTGATGTCGCGGTCCGAGCGGCCGAACAGCTTGCCCAGCAGGGGGATCTTGCTCAGCCCCGGGATGCCGTTGATCGAGCCGCGGATGTCGTCGCGGATCAGGCCGCCGATGATGTTGGTCTCCCCCTCCTTGAGGCGGATCTTGTTCTCGATCTCGCGCTTGCCGAAGGTGGGGAAGGACGAAGAGGCGCCCGAGGAGATGAAGTTGATCGTCAGCTTGGTCTTCAGCGTCACCTCGTTGTTCTGGTGGACGAAGGGGGTGACCTTGATCTCCACGCCGACGTTGCGGTAGCGGTAGGTGGTCACCGGCGAGGAGTTGATGCCGCCGGCGGCGATGGCCTGGAACTGCGTCTCGGGGATGGGCACCTCGTCGCCGACCATGAAGGAGATCTCCTCGCCGTCCAGGCCGCGCAGGTTGGGCTTGGCCAGGATCTTGTTGTTGCTGTCCGACTCCAGGAAGTTCATGGCCACGGTGGGGATGGTCATGAAGAAGTTGGTGCCGCCCAGCTCGTCGACGTTCATGGTCGAGGAGACCTTGCCGTCCTCGCCCAGCACGCCGGCCGCCAGGCCGACCGTGCCGCTGGCGAAGTCGGCCCCCAGCTTGCTGATCAGGGTGCGGTTGATCTCCAGGATCTCGATGTGCACCTCGACCTCGCTCTTGCCCTTGTCGATGCGGCCCAGGAAGCGCTCGACGTCGGCCAGCGACTGGAAGTCGCCGCGGATGACCAGGGCGTTGAGGTTGGGGTCCTCCTGGATGAGCAGCTGCTCGTCGCGGAACACCGTCTGCACCAGCTTGCGCGCATCCTCGGCCTTGATGTCGGACAGGTAGAAGGTCTTGATGCCGCGCAGGTCGAAGGCCTTCTTCTTGGCGAAGATGTCGGGGTAGACGATGACCGTCGTCGGGTCCAGCACGCGGTACTGCGAGGAGGAGACCATGCACAGCACGCGCAGGATCTCGTAGAAGCCGGTGTTCTCGATCTCCAGGCTGTGCAGGAAGTCGCGGAAGTCCTTGTCGAAGATGAAGTTGACGTTGAAGGTGCGGCCCAGGCTCTTGAAGATGTTGGTGATCGGCGTGTTGCGCAGGCTCAGGCTGACCTTCTCGTCGGGGCGCACGCGCAGCTGTACCGGCGGCACGATGGTCGGCTGCGGCTTCTCGGCGACGGCCTTCTTGGGGTTGACGTAGGCGTCGTACTCCGACTGCAGCTCGCGGTTGCCGGGGAAGACGGCCAGGGCCCGCTGGTACTCGCGCAGCGCCGCGGCGCGGTCGTTGTCGCGGCGCCGGGCGCGGGCCAGCTGCCGGTGCTGCAGGTAGCTGCCCAGCTGGGCGCGGAAGAGCAGGGTCTTGATCTCCTCGTTGCGCGGGCTCTCGGCGGCCGCCTTCTGCAGGATCTCGCTGGCCTGGTCGTAGTCGCCCGCCGTGTACAGCTCCCGGGCCTGGCGCAGGCCGGAGGTGGTGGTCAGGCAGCCCTGCCAGACGAGCAGGGCGGCCAGCAGGAATGCCATGCGGGACGGATGCGCGTGCGCTGCCATTATTCCTCTTCTTTCTTGCGGATATCGTAGGGCTGGCCGTCGTACTCGATGGTCACCCGCTCGCGGCTGATCGCCAGGACGCGGATCTTGTCCAGGATCGTCTCGCCCTCGCCGACGGTGTGGTACTCGCCGCTGACGTTGAGCAGCGCCAGCATCTTGCCGCCCTTGAGGATGATGCCCTCGAAGCTCACCGAGGAGGCGATCTCCTCGGCGATGCTCTGCTGCAGGGTCTGGGCCTGCGCCTGGGCGGGGCCCCCGTCCCGCGCCGGCGCAGGCGACTCCTCGCCGGCGAACAGGTCGCGCGTCATCGTGAAGCGCGGCGCCGGCCGCTGCAGCCGGCTCAGCTTGAGCAGCTCGGCGCCGGCGGGCGCGGCCGCCAGCAGCAGCAGCAGCGCCGGCAGCGCCAGCCGCGACAGGGCGGAGCGTTCAGTCGCCAAGATAGGCCTCCATGGTGAAGTGGGCGCCGACGTCGTCGCCGCTGCGGCTCATGTCGATTTTGCGGAAGAACGCCATCTGCGGCTTGCGCTCCATGTCGTAGATGAACTTCTTCAGGCTGCGGTAGCTGCCGCTCAGGCTGAACTGCATGGTCACCGGCTGCATGCCGCCCTGGCGCTTCTCGAACTTGAAGGCGATGTTGGTGGCGCGCAGGCCGTTGTCGTCCAGGCACAGGTTCAGCTCGCGGCGGAAGGCGGCGAAGCCGTCCAGGGTGATGAGCGTGCGCTCGCGGAAGCGGCGCAGCTCCTCCGGCAGGCGCTGCCACTCGCCGTGCTCGGCGGCCATACGGGCCAGCTCCTGCTCCTGCAGGCGCAGGGCGGCCTGCTGGCCGCCGCGGCCCCGGCTGCGCAGGTCCTGGAACGCCCCGTAGCCCAGGGACAGGAGCAGCGCCGCCGCCGCCAGGGCGGCCAGGGCCAGCAGCGACGCGAGGATGATCCGGACCGTCTTCATGGGCGGGCCTGCTGCTTGGGCGGCGCCGGCGCCGGTTCCGGCCGCGGCGGGGCGGCCTGGGGCGGAAGCGCCTCCGGGTCGGGGACCGAGAAGCTGAGGTTGACCAGGTACTCCTCCTCCGTCTGGGTCTCGCTGGCGATGGCCAGGCCGTAGGCGGAGAGCTTCTTGTAGAAGGCGAACAGCTCGGGCAGCGAGCGGGCGCTGAGGGCCAGGCTCACGCGGTCGCCGCGCTCATTGGCCAGCGACAGGCGGCGCAGGCGGATGCCCGGCCCGGCGGCGCGCTCCAGGAAGTCCAGGCGCGCCACGAAGGAGAAGCACTTGCGCTCGATCAGGGAGTTGGCTGCGGCCAGCCGGCCGCCCAGCGTGCGCCGCCAGGACTCGGTCTCGGCGCGCAGGCGGCGGCTCTCGCCGGCCAGGTCATGCAGCCGGCCGGCGACGGGCGCGGCCGCCTCCCGGCGGGCGCGGGCGCGGCGGCCGCTCCAGTTGGCGCCGGCCAGGCCGGCCAGCAGCAGCGACAGCAGCAGCAGCAGGGAGGCGCGCAGGGCGAAGGCGCGGCCGTCCAGCCGCGGCGAGCGGGCCAGGTTGTAGTCCAGCTTCCTCATGGGCGCACCGGCAGATGGGGGGTCGCCCCGGGGCCCGGCGGCAGCAGGGACAGCCGGCCGCCGCCCAGGGCGTCCTCGCCGAGCCCCTGCAGGGCCGCTTCGACCGCCGCCGTCTCGCCGCCGTGGTCGTGGAGCCAGCAGCGGCGGGGATCGACGCCGTACTGGCCGCGCACGAAGGAGACGGTGCGGCCGATCTCCTGGCCGGCGTCGGCGGGGGAGTCGGAGGCGGCGCGGAACTTGCGGATGTAGACGGGACGGCGCTCCTGCAGGAAGGCCAGGGTGCAGCCGGCGCCGTCGCGCTCGATGACCAGGTCGGGGGCGGGCCGGGCCCCCAGGGCGCGGCCCAGGATCTGCAGGGTGGAGCTGCCGACGTAGGTCAGGGGGATGCGGCGCTCGGCGAAGGCGCGCTCCGTCTCCTCCAGCAGCGAACGGCGCACCAGCACCGAGAGCACCCGCCGGCGGTCCAGCGCGAACCAGCGGTGGTCGTAGGCCTCGATGTTCTCGGGGAAGATCTTCTGCAGCCGCCACGTCACCAGCTCGCGCAGCGCCTGGCGCCGCCAGGGCAGGCGGTCGAACTCGAAGACGTTGAAGATGAAGGGCGAGGCGCCGAACACCACGCCGGTCTCCTCGCTGGCCAGGGCGGCGAACACCGCCTCCCAGCCGTCGCCGTCGCCCTCGGCCAGCGCCGCGCCCGGGACGGGGACGCGGCCGGCGACCCGGCCGCCGCGCAGGCGAAGCACCTCGGCGCGGCGGTCGCCGGCGAACACCACCTGGCGCGGCGGCCGCAGGGGGAGCAGGCGGTCGATCAGACCCATTCCTTGACCGTCACGCGGTTCAGCTCCTCGAGGGAGGTGACGCCGGAGCGCACGCGCTCCAGGCCGTTGCGGCGGATGGGAACCATGCCCTGCTCCATGGCCACCTTCTTGATCTCCGAGGTCGGCTTCTTGGCCAGGATCATCTCCTTGATCTCGTCGGTGAGCTCCAGGATCTCGCCGATGGCGGTGCGCCCGGCGTAGCCCAGGCCGCCGCACTCCTCGCAGCCGACGGCGCGGCAGACGGGCTGGGAGAAGGCGCTGCGCTCGAGGCGATGGTAGGCCAGGTCGGCCTTGCTCAGGGCGTAGGGCTTCTTGCACAGCGGGCAGAGGACGCGCACCAGGCGCTGGGCGGCGATGCAGTTGAGCGCCGAGATGAAGCTGTAGGTGTCGATGCCCATGTGGATGAAGCGCCCCAGCACGTCGAAGACGTTGTTGGCGTGGACGGTGGTGAACACCAGGTGGCCGGTCAGGGCCGACTGGATGGCGATCTGCGCCGTCTCCGGGTCGCGGATCTCGCCGACCATGATCTTGTCGGGGTCGTGGCGCAGGATGGAGCGCAGGCCGCGGGCGAAGGTCAGCCCCTTTTTCTCGTTGACCGGGATCTGGATGACGCCCTCGACCTGGTACTCCACCGGGTCCTCGATGGTGATGATCTTGTCGGCCGGGTCCTTGATCTCGTTCAGCGCCGCGTAGAGCGTGGTGGTCTTGCCGCTGCCGGTCGGCCCGGTGACCAGGAACATGCCGTAGGGCTGGCGGATGTAGTAGTGGATCTTCTCCAGCAGGTCGGGGGAGAAGCCCAGCTGCCCCAGCTTCAGCTCGCCGAGGCTCTCGGTGATCATCTCGCGGTCGAGGATGCGGATGACGGCGTTCTCGCCGTAGATGCCGGGCATGATCGACACGCGGAAGTCGATCGTTTTCTGCTTGAACTTCATGCGGAAGCGGCCGTCCTGGGGCACGCGCTTCTCGGCGATGTCCAGCTCGGAGATGACCTTCAGGCGCGTGAGCAGGAAGGAGTGGAAGGAGCTGTCCAGCGGCTCCATGATCTGGTGCAGGATGCCGTCGATGCGGTACTTGATGACCAGGGCGTCGGCGCCGATCTCGATGTGGATGTCGGAGGCCTTCTTGTTCACCGCCGTGAGGATGATGTTGTTCAGCAGCTTGATGACCGAGTCGTCCTCCTCGCTCTCGGTGATGCTCTCGATGGTGACGACGTCGTCGTCGGCGGCCTCGGCCTCGGCGGGCTTCTTCAGGGCGAAGGTCTCGGTCTTGTCGCGCAGCACCTTGGTGTAGGTGTCGCTCTTCTTGAGGAACTTCTCCAGCTCGTCGCGGTTGGCCAGGAAGGGCACGACCTTCTTCTGGGTGAAGTTCTCGATCATGCCGATCTTGTCCAGGTTGTCGGGGTCGGGCATGGCCACCGAGATGCTGCCGTTGTTCTCCTCGATGGGGAAGAAGAGGTTCTTGATCAGGAACTCGGCGGGGAACCTGGCCAGCAGGGCGTAGTCGATCTTGACGTCCGCGATATGGATCGATTTCTTCACTGCGCGACCTTCACGATGCTGAATATCGGCAAGTAAACGGACAGGAGCATCACGGCGATCACCACTCCCAGGCCGATGATTATAACAGGTTCGATCAGCGAAATCAACGTGCTGATGCGGTTGTCGAGCGAGCGCTCGTAGTACTCCGCGCTCTCGTCGAGGACGGCGGTCAGGTTGCCCGAGGTTTCGCCCACGCGCACCATCTCCACCAGGATGCGCGGCATCATGGGCACCTCCTCCAGCACCGCCGAGAGCAGGTTGCCCTGGCGGATCTTGTCCGCCACCTCGAGCACCTGCAGGCGGTGGAAGCGGTTGGCGAAGGTGGCCACGGCGAGCTCGGTCGACTCGGGAACCGGGATGCCGCCCGAGATCAGGATCGCCAGCGTGCGCGCGAAGACGGCGATGGCGTTCTCGTGGGCGATGCGCCCCAGGAAGGGGGCGCGGAGCTTGAGCCGGTCGATCACCACCACCCGCGGGTTCAGGCGCTCGATGCCGCGCACGGCGAAGTAGGCCAGCAGCAGCGCCGCCAGGATGGGCAGCAGGTTGGCGCGCAGGAACCGGGTGACCTCCATGAAGAACAGGGTGAGGGACGGCAGCGGGGCGTCCATGTCGGCGAAGAACGACGAGAAGCGCGGGATGACGAAGACGGCGATGACCAGGATGACGGCGACCATGAACGTCAGCAGGATGATGGGGTAGGTCAGGCCGCCGATCATCCTGCGGCGCAGGTTGTTGATCTTGCCCAGGTAGACGTTGAACTTCTCCAGCACCTGCTCCAGGTGGCCGCTGCGCTCGCCGGCGGTCAGCGAGGCGCGGTAGATGGTGACGTAGGGGATCTGCGGCGAGGCGAAGGCCTCGGAGACCTGCATGCCGTTGCGGATGTTGCCGGCGGCCTTGGCCAGCACCTCGCGCAGCACGCCGAAGGGGGTGTTCTGGACGATGATCTCCAGGGCGCGGATCAGCGGGATGCCCGACTTGAGCAGGGTGATCATCTCCTGGTTGAACAGCAGGAACTCGATGGTGCCGATCCGCCGCCGGAAGATGCGGCGCAGCGAGACGTCGCGCCACCACAGGCGGCGCACCGCCACCAGCTTCTCGTCCAGGCCGGACAGCGAGGCCACGAGCTCCCGGCGGCTCTCGGCGTACTGCTCGCGCGTCTGGAAATGCCCCTGCTCGTCGACCAGGGTGCACTTGAAGTAGGGCATCAGACCTGTTCGCGGCCCGCCATGTAGGGGCGCAGGGCGTCGGGGACGAGGACGCGCCCGTCGGCCGTCTGGAAGTTCTCCATGATGGCGGCCACGGTGCGACCGATGGCCAGGCCGGAGCCGTTCAGCGTGTGCACGAAGTCCTTCTTGCCGTCACGGCCCTTGTACTTGATGCGCGCCCGCCGCGCCTGGAAGCTCTCGAAGTTGGAGCAGGAGGAGATCTCCAGGTAGCCGGCGCGCGCCGGCATCCACACCTCGATGTCGTAGGTCTTGGCCGAGGAGAAGGACATGTCGCCGCTGCACAGCACCACGGTGCGGAACGGCAGCCCCAGCTTGATCAGGATGGACTCGGCGTCGGCGGTCAGCTCCTCCAGCTCCAGGTAGGAGCGCTCGGGGGCGGCGAACTTCATCAGCTCCACCTTGTCGAACTGGTGCAGGCGCACCAGGCCGCGGATGTCCTTGCCGTGCGAGCCGGCCTCGCTGCGGAAGCAGGGGGTGAAGGCGGCGTACTTGAGCGGCAGCCGCTCCTCGTCCAGCGTCTCGTCGCGGTGCAGGTTGGTCAGCGGCACCTCGGCGGTGGGCGTCAGGTACAGGTTGTAGCCCTCGACCTTGAACAGGTCGGCCTTGAACTTGGGCAGGTTGCCGGTGCCGACCAGGCTGGCCTCGTTGACCAGGAACGGCGGCAGCACCTCGCGGTAGCCGTGCTCGCCGGTGTGCACGTCGAGCATGAACTGCAGCAGCGCCCGCTCCAGCCGCGCCAGGCCGTCGAAGTAGACGGCGAAGCGCGAGCCCGCCACCTTGGCGGCGCGGGCGAAATCCAGCGTGCCGGCGGCCTCGCCCAGCTCCCAGTGCGGCCTGGGGGCGAAGGCGAAGGCCGGCTTCTCGCCCCACTCGCGCACCACCTCGTTGGCCGTGGCGTCGTGGCCCACCGGCACCGAGTCGTGGAACAGGTTGGGGATGCCCAGCAGGAACTCCTGGAACTCGGTCTCGAGCGCCGCCAGCTCCTGCTCGCTCTCGGCGATCTGCTTGGACAGCTCGACGGACTGCCGCTCCAGGTCATGCGTGCCGGCGCCGCTGCGCTTGAGGTAGCCGGTCTCCTTGGCCAGCTTGTTCTTCCGGCTCTTCAGCTCCTCGCTGGCGGCCAGGACGCGGCGGCGGCGCAGGTCCATGGCGACGAAGCGGTCGTCGGCGAAGGGGACGCCCTTGGCCTCGACCTTCTTCTTGACCAGCTCCAGGTTGTTCCTGACAAAATGGGTGTCCAGCATGGCAAAAATTATAGCACAGAGGCATTTTCCGCGCAAAAGCCGGCGGCCATTGAATCCCCGACAGTGGGGCAGGAGAGGCCCCACTGGTCGGGGTGTAAGCATCGCCGCGGGGCGGAAGTCCCGTAGGCCATTGAAACTCCGATCGCGAGGCAGTAGCAGCCTCGCGGATCGGAGAGGAAGCTCCGCCTGTGGGGAAGCCCCGGCGGCCAGTCAATCCACGACTG
>DAHVOV010000081.1 GCA_027318645.1 Candidatus Aminicenantota bacterium | reverse complement strand
AGCTGCTCGTCGCGGAGCGTCTTGCCGTACCGGGCGGCCATCTCGCGCTCGGCGGCGAAATAGAGGCGCTCGGAGTCGATCATCAGCCCGTCCATGTCGAAGACCAGGGCGGCCGGGCGCCAGTGCGGTTTTTGGAGCATTGATTATTATAGCAGAAGGCATGTTGGTGCTCCAGGGAAGAGAGAGGGAAGGACAAAGGGAAAGGCAGAGGGAAGACAGAGCGGGAAAGAGGTCCGGGAATGGCCTATCTCACTCTCTCTTCCCTCGCTCTTCCCTCTCTCCTCCCTTTCTCTTCCCTGAGCTTCGTTCCTGCCGTACGCCGTCTGCCGTATGCCCGCAACCGCTCTATTGACATTCCCTGCGTTTCCATGTAAAAAAAAATCTCGACAATCCATAAAGGAGAACACCATGGCCGAACTGAAAGACGTCATCCTCGATTACGTGAAGAAGGAATACCTGGAAGAAGACGACGACCGCGAGATCTCGTACGACACGCCGCTGATCTCGGGCGGCATCGTCGACTCATTCTCCATGGTCTCGCTGAAGCGCTTCCTGGAGACGAAATACTCCATCCAGATCCCCGACGCCAAGGCCACCCCCGAGGCCTTCGACTCGGTGAACAACATCCTGAAGATGCTCCAGGAATTCAACGTGCGGTAGGCGCGCCATGGCATTCACCGACGACATCCGCGCCATCTACCAGAAGGAGCTGGGCGACATCCGCTCCGCCGGCATCTTCAAGGAGGAGCGCATCATCTGCGCCCCGCAGGACTCCGAGATCGAGGTGCAGTTCCCCGCCGGCGCCGAGATGAAGCACGTGATCAACATGTGCGCCAACAACTACCTGGGGCTGTCCTCGCACCCCGAGGTGGTGGAGGCGGCGCGGAAGGGCCTCGACCACCGCGGCTACGGCATGTCCTCGGTGCGCTTCATCTGCGGCACCCAGGACATCCACAAGGAGCTGGAGGGCAAGCTGACGACGTTCCTGGGCACCGAGGACACCATCCTCTTCCCCTCGTGCATGGACGCCAACGCCGGCGTCTTCGAGGCCGTCCTCAACGAGCAGGACGTGATGATCTCCGACCGCCTGGTGCACGCCTCGATCGTCGACGGCATGCGCCTGTGCAAGGCCCAGCAGGACACCTTCAAGCACTCCGACATGGGCCACCTCGAGGAGAAGCTGCAGCTGCACGCCAAGGCGCGCGTGCGCGTGATCATCACCGACGGCGCCTTCTCCATGGACGGCGACCTGGCCAAGCTGGACCAGATCGTGGCGCTGGCCGAGAAATACGGCGCCCTGGTCTTCGTCGACGACTCGCACGCCTCGGGCTTCATCGGCCGGACCGGCCGCGGCACCCACGAGCACTGCGGCGTGCTGGGCAAGATCGACATCATCACCACCACCCTGGGCAAGGCCCTGGGCGGGGCCTCCGGCGGCTGCGTCTCGGGGCGGCGCGAGCTGGTGGAGATGTGCCGCCAGAAGGCGCGCCCCTACCTCTTCTCCAACACCATCCCGCCGGTGGTGGTCTCGGGCGCCAACGCCGTGCTGGACATCATCTCGCGCACGACCGAGCGCCGCGACAAGCTGGAGCGCAACACCGCCTTCTGGCGGAAAGGGCTGACCGAGGCCGGCCTGATCATCAAGGAGGGCGAGACGCCGATCGTGCCGGTGATGCTCTTCAACGCCAAGCTGTCGCAGGACTTCGCCAAGGAGCTGTACCAGGAGGGCATCTACGCCGTGGGCTTCTTCTTCCCGGTGGTGGCCAAGGGCCAGGCGCGCATCCGCACCCAGCTCTCCGCCGCCCACGAGCAGAAGCACCTGGACAAGGCCCTTGCCGCCTTCACCAAGGTCGGCAAGAAGTTCGAGATCCTGCACAAGACCAAGCAGGAGATCATCGACCGCTACGGAATGTGACGGGGTGACCCTCGAGGAGAAGGTCGGCCAGCTGCTGATGGTCGGCTTCCGCGGCCTGGAGGCCGGCCCGCGCTCCCCCGTCATCCGCGCCGTCGCCGCCGGCCTCGTCGGCGGCGTGGTCCTCTTCGACCGCGACGTGAAGCTGGGCCGCGACGGCCGCAACGTCCGCGACGCCGGCCAGGTGCGCCGGCTGGTCTCCCGCCTGAAGCGCGCCGCCCCGCTGCCCCTGCTGGTGGCCGTCGACCAGGAAGGGGGCCGGGTGGCGCGGCTGAAGCGGCGGCACGGCTTCCCGGAGACGCCGCCGGCGCGCGAGCTGGGAACGGCCGGCGACCCGGCGCTGACCCGCCGCCACGCCGAGGCCACCGCCGCGGCGCTGGCCGCCTCCGGCGTCAACCTCAACTTCGCGCCGGTGGTCGACCTGGACGTCTTTCCCGACAACCCGATCATCGGCCGCTTCGGCCGCAGCTACTCGGCCGACCCGGCCGTGGTGGCGCGCCACGCCCGCGAGGTGATCGCCGCCCATGCCGCCCGGGGCATCGCCTGCTGCCTGAAGCATTTCCCCGGCCACGGCAGCTCGCGAGGCGACTCGCACCTGGGATTCACCGACGTCAGCGACACCTGGACGCCGGCCGAGCTCGAGCCCTATCGCGAGCTCATCGCCGCCGGCGCCGCCGAGGCCGTCATGACCGCGCACGTCTTCAACCGCCGCCTCGATCCCGAGCATCCCGCCTCCCTCTCGCGGCCGACCGTCGAGGGGCTGCTGCGCCGCGGCCTCGGGTTCGCCGGCGCGGTGCTCTCCGATGACCTCGACATGGGCGCCGTCCGCGGCGAGTACCCCCGCGAGCGGGCGCTGGAGCTGGCGCTGAACGTCGGCAACGACATCCTGCTGATCGCCAACAACCTGGAGTTCCGCCGTGACGCCGCCGAGCGGGCGCACGCGGCCGTCCTCGCCCTGGTGCGGAGCGGGCGCGTGCCGGAAGCGCGCGTGGACGAGGCCTGGCAACGGGTGCGCCGGCTGAAGGCAGGACGGGGCTAGGAGCGGGCCAGATTTGCCCAACAAAACTTTGAAAGGAACCTTGTGAACCGGGTAGGACTGAAGCACCAATTTCCAATTACCAAATCCCAAATAAGCACCAAGCACCAATGACCGAATGACCAAAACGAAGAGAAAGGGCAACCAAGCGGGCTGGCAGGATGTAAACGCAAAAAGCCAAGCTGCAAAGTCCAAAAAAGCTCCAAATTCCAATCATGATCAAAACAAAAACGGATGAAACCTGGAAGTGCTATTGTTTTGGACATTGGAATTTGGAACTTGGAATTTATTTGGGATTTGGTGCTTGGTGCTTGGAATTTTAGTCTTGATAGTGCTAAACCTTCTATGAAAATTCGCCTTGACTAGCCCCGAAACCCTTTGCTATTTTGGAAGTCTGTCCAAAAAGTAATTTATTTTGGACAGCAGTTGGAGCGGGCGAGAGGCAGCTCGACGCAGAAGGTGCTGCCCTGGCCGGGCGCGCTTTCGGCCCAGATGCGGCCGCCGTGCTTGCGCACCAGCATCTTGGCGATGGAAAGCCCCAGCCCGGTCGACGACTCGCCGCCGGTGGGCCGGGCGCTCAGGCGCTGGAACTTCTTGAACAGGTTCTCCTGGTCGGCGGCGGTGAGCCCCGGGCCCTGGTCGCCCACCTCGGCGCGGACCGTCGCCTCCAGCCGCCGCGTGCGCAGCGTGACCACCGTTCCCAGGGGCGAGAACTTCACGGCGTTGCTGATCAGGTTGTCGAAGACCTCCTTCAGCCACTCCAGGTCGCCCTCGACCCGGCAGCCCGGCTCCAGCTCGAGCTGCAGCCGCTGCCCCTTCTGGCGCATCGGCTCGGCGAAGCCGTCGGCGGCCAGGGCGATCAGCTCGCCCAGGTCGAGGACCTGGAGCTCGAGCTTGACGTCGCCGCGCTCGAAGCGCGAGATCTCCAGCATCTCGTTGATCAGGTTCAGCATGCGCTTGCCGGCCAGGGCGATCTTCTCGGCCAGCATGGCGCCGCCGGCCGCCTCGCGGCCCTGGCGCTGGATCAGGTCGGCGGCCCCCATGATGGCCTGCAGCGGGTTCTTCAGGTCGTGGACGGCGATGCGCTGCAGCTCGTCCTGCATGCGGTTGGCCTTGAGCAGCTCCTCGTTCAGACGGGACAGCTCGGCGGTGCGCTCGCGCACCAGCGCCTGCAGCTGCCGCTCGCGCCGCTGCAGGCTGCGGAAGCGCCAGCGGTAGGCCAGGACGGCCAGCAGCGAGAAGGCGAGGACGGCCGCCGCCCAGAACCACGTGGTCTGGAAGAAATAGGGGCGCAGCGTGAACGCCAGGCTGGCGCCCTGGAGGTTCCACTCGCCGTCGTTGTTCGATGCGACGACGCGGAAGACGTACCGGCCCGGCGGCAGGTTGGTGTAGGTGACCTGGCGCTGGCCGCTCTCGGGGCTCCAGTCGCGGTCGAAGCCGCGCAGCATCGTGCGGAAGCGGTTCTTCTCGGGGACGAGGAAGCTGAGGGCGGTGAAGGTGAACTCGAGCTTGCGGCGGCCGGGGCCGATGACCGGCCGGGCGGAGAGGTCGACCGGCTCGCCGTTCACGGTCATGCGCTCGATGAGCACCGGCGGCACGCGCTCGTTGCGCCGGCGGTAGTCGGGATCGACCACGGCCACGCCCTTGATGGTCGGGAACCACAGCCGGCCGTCGCGGCCCTTCCAGCCCGCCGGCTGCGCCGGCCCGGTGCTCTCGACCCCGCGCACGCCCTCGGAGACGCCGAAGGAGAGGGAGCGCACCCGCGCCAGGCGGCCGTCGGCGAACTCGTTCAGCTCCCGCTTCTCGGCGCGGTAGACCCCCTTGTTGCAGTTCATCCACAGGTAGCCGTGGTCGTCCTCCAGGATCTGGAAGGCCACGTCGTTGTAGAGGCCGTCGCGGGAGGTGATGGCGCGGAAGCGGCCGTCCTTGAAGCGGATCAGGCCGCCGCTGTTGGTGCCCAGCCAGAGCACGCCGCCCTCGTCGGGGCGGATGCACCAGACGGCGTTCTGCATGCCGCCGGCGTTGGGCTGGAAGACCGTGACCCGGCGGCCGCGGATGCGGTACAGGTCGCCGTTGTAGGAGCCGGCCCAGACGACTCCCTGGGCGTCCTGGGCCAGGGCGTAGATGAACTCGTCGTGCAGGCCGTTGCGCCGGCTGATGTTCTCGATGCGGCCGTCGGGGTGCAGGATGTCGATGCCGCCGCCGTTGCTGCCGACCCAGATCGTACCGTCGCGGGCGGCGAGGACGGCGCGCACGATGTCGTTGGCCAGGCCGTTGCGCGTCGAGTGGATGGCGATGCGCTCGTCCTGCAGGCGGTGCAGGCCGCC
>DAHVOV010000054.1 GCA_027318645.1 Candidatus Aminicenantota bacterium | reverse complement strand
GATTTCGATTTGTAGATTTTTATGCGTCAAGGCTGACTTCGCCAATAGGGCTGTTACTCGTCATGCGTTACGCGTCACGATTGGTCGTTAGGATCCTAGTCCCATTTCGCGCAACGCCTGGTCGTACTCCTGCTGGCTGATCCAGCGGCGCCTCAGCATGCGCTGGGCGATGAGGCGCCGCTTGCGGTTCAGCCGCGGGCTGCGCTCGTCCAGCGCCGAAAAGCGGTGCGGGTTGGGCAGGATCGAGGCCAGGCGGATGGCCTGCGCCAGGGAGAGCTCCGCCGCCGGAAGGGCGAACCAGGCGCGGGCGGCCGCCTCGGCGCCGTAGACGCCGTCGCCCCACTCGATCAGGTTGAGGTAGAGGTCCAGGATGCGCCTCTTGCTCAGCGCCCGCTCCAGCTTCCAGGCGATGGCCGCCTCGCGCAGCTTGCGGAACACGCTCTGCTGCGGGTCGAGGAAGAGGTTCTTGGCCAGCTGCTGGGTGATGGTCGAGCCGCCGCGCAGGACGCGCCCCTTGCGCACGTTGTCCTCCAGTGCCTTGCGCATCGACTCCCAGTCGAACCCCTCGTGGGCGTAGAACTTGTCGTCCTCGGCGATCAGCACCGCCTGGACCAGGTGCGGCGCCATGCGCGACAGCGGCACGCGCCTCCAGATGCGGCGCGCCTTCCGGCCCTGCTGCCGGGCCTGCTCGGCGCGAAAGCGCATCATGGCCGTCTCCCTGGGCGTCTCCTTCTCCAGCCCCGCGACCGAGGGCAGGGTGAGCCAGAAGACCGCGCCCGCGGCCAGCAGCAGGGCCAGCGCGACAACGGCGGCGCGCAGGAACGGGGACCGGCGCTTCTTCATTCCCTTCTTCGCCATGGAGGGCAATGTAGCGGGTAGCGGAAGCGCTGTCAAGGCCGGGAACAAAAAGATCCCGGTGAATAGTGAATAGTGATTAGTGATTAGTGATTAGAAAGAATATGGAAAAAAGTCTGTCCATTGCGGCTACCAATCACGAATCACTCTTCACTCAAGTTCTGGCAGCTATATGCCGACCTCCCTGGTGATCTTGACGAAGCGGCCCCACTCGATGGCCGGCCAGCTCTCGGCCTTGAGCGCGCCGTTGGCGCGGCTGAGCAGCGAGACCTTGGCCGCCGTCTCGTCGTTCTTCGCCTCGTAGATGTCCATGAAGTCGTAGGGGCCCAGCAGCGCGTAGTGCGCCCGCCACTTGACGTCGGGGCACAGCTTGTCCACCTTCTTCTTCCATTCCTTGCCGATGGCCCCGCGCCGCTTCAGGTCGGCCGAGATCTCCGGGGTCATCTTGGTCATCAGCACATAGGTTCCCATCCTCCACCTCCCGCTGGCCCGATTCTATGCCTTTGGGGAAAATCAAGCAATCGTGACCAGTGACAAGTGACGAGTGACAAGGAAAAACAATAGGACGATCTATCGAGATCCGTGATAGAGATCGGTGTGCGGTTTACGGTGCACGGTTGACGGCAAAGCCATGACATTGAACTAGACGTTCAATTGCTGCTGCCGTCCACCGTATGCCGTCTACCGTGAACCAGGAATGCCGTTACTTGTCACTCGACACTTGTCACTCGTTACTTAGTTCGGCTAGAAGCTGCTGCTGGTCCCGAAATAGACCATGTCATGGCGATACGGCCCGGAGCCGCGGGCGAAGCCGATGGAAAGGTCGGTCAAGACCGCGCCGCCGGCGGCCAGGCGCAGCACCGCTTCGCCGCCGACGGCGACCATGACCGGCATGACGACACGATACGAACCGTAGCGGTACGCCAGCCGGCCCAGGTCGACGAAGGGGCGCAGCCAGACGCGGTCCAGGGCCAGGGAGGGGAGGATGCCCTTGTCGATCCTAAACAGCGGGATGCGCAGCTCGGCGTTGAACTGCCATCCCTGGTCGCCGTGGAACTCGTTCGTCGCGAAGGCGCGCAGCAGCCGGAAGGGGTGGCTGCTCCCTAGCCCGTTCTCGGCCGCGAAGCCGCCCATGTCGTAGTAGCGGCTGCCGGCCTCCCAGTTCTTGGCCGCGGCCAGGCGCAGGGCCAGGACGCCCGGGCGCAGCAAGGGGACGTAGGCGCGCAGGTCGGCCTGGATGGCGTTGCTGGCCAGCTCGTTGCCCATGAAGGCGGGCTGGATGGCCGCCTGGGCCGCGAGATCGACGCCG
>DAHVOV010000019.1 GCA_027318645.1 Candidatus Aminicenantota bacterium | reverse complement strand
TGGGGCAGGAAAGGCCCCACTGGTCGGGGTGCAAGTTTCGCCCCCGGGACGGAAGTCCTGGCGGCCATTGAATCCCCGACAGTGGGGCAGGAAAGGCCCCACTGGTCGGGGTGCAAGTTTCGCCGCCAGGAGGTTGAATTCCCCTTGACAAACGGGTAAGATAGTCGCCATCCCATTAGGAGGCAACATGAAGAAGACCCTGTTGATCGCGCTGACGATCGCCCTGCTGGCCGGCTTCCTGTCGCGGCCGCTGACGGCGCAGGACGAGAAGATCCGCCTCGGCGTGCTGCGCTTCACCAATCACACCGCCGCCGGCTGGTGGCGGGGCTCGGTGGGCACCGAGCTGCAGGACATGCTGGCGAGCGAGCTGGTGAGCACCGACGCCTTCAGCGTGCTGGAGCGCAAGGAGATCGACGCCGTCCTCGGCGAGCAGGACCTCGGCGACTCGGGTCGCGTCAGCCCGGCCACCAAGGCCAAGCTGGGCAAGCTGAAGGGCGCCCAGTACCTCATCGCCGGCACCGTCTCCGCCTACGAGGAGGACGTCTCCGGCCAGAAGGGCGGGGTGAGCTTCAAGGGCCTGTCGCTGGGCGGCTCAAAGAACAAGGCCTACATCGCCGTGGACATGAAGGTCATCGACGCCGAGACGGGCGAGATCGTCGACGCCCGCACCATCGAGGCCAACGCCAAGGGGTCGGCCCTGGGCGCCGGCCTCAGCCTGCGCAACTTCTCGATCGGCGGCGAGGACTACAAGAACACGCCGACCGGCAAGGTCATCCGCGCCTGCATCCTCTATATCGCCGAGTACCTGGAGTGCTCCCTGGTCGAGGGCAAGGACGCCAGCTGCATGAAGAAGTGGAACAAGATGGAGAGCAAGCGCAAGGAGAAGACCAAGGACGCCATCGACCTCGACGAGTGAGCGGCGGCTTGACAGGCGCGCGAATTTCGGTTACCATATGCCTGACGTTGGGCGGTTAGCTCAGCTGGTAGAGCATCGGTTTTACACGCCGGGTGTCAGAGGTTCAAACCCTCTACCGCCCAGGCTGACCATACATGGCGCGGGGTCGTAGTTCAGCTGGTTAGAACGCATGCCTGTCACGCATGAGGTCGCGAGTTCGAGTCTCGTCGGCCCCGCCATTCCCCAGGCTGGGGGCGAAAAGGTTTCGACAGTCTTGATGAAGTTGGAGAGGCGGACTGAGCTGAGCACTCGCTAAAATGCTCAAAAAAAGAACCGCAAACAACTTTGCACTCGCAGCGTAACTAACACGCTGCCGTTCCGGTCCTCCCCGCCCGCGGGGGGGCCAGGGGCGTCACAAGGCGGGCTAGCGCCGCGGGGAGCGCCTTCTGCCCCGTGGGGCGAAACCTAAAGGGGGCCGACGGCGGCCTATTTTGTTTGTTTTGACGGTCGCCGGCCGTATCTGAAACAAACTACGCCCGTAGGCTCTTCAACGGATTCTCGATTGGACGCGGGTTCGATTCCCGCCGCCTCCACTTGCCGTCCAGCCCCATGAAAAAAAGCATAAAGGCAGGCCTGTTGTGCGCCGTGCTCCTGGCCGCTCCCCTTCTGTCCGCGCCGCCGGCGGTCAGCTTCCGCTCCTTCGACCATGAGGGCTACACCCGCGTCGTCTTCCAGTCCGACCGCGCCTTCGCGTACTCCGTCGACGCCCAGGACGACCGCCTGCAGCTGCGCCTGAACGGCCGCGCCGACTTTCCCGCCCCCACGGTGGCCGTCGCAAACTCGCCGCTGCTGGAGAAGGTGACCTGCGAGCAGCGGGGCGAGGGCAGCGTGCTCACCGTCCACTTCCGCGGCGCCGCCGCGGTCCGCAAAAGCTTCGTCCTGGAGAAGCCCTTCCGCGTCGTCTTCGACCTGGTGCGCGTCGAGAAGGCGCCGCCGCCGCCCCAGGCGCCGCCGGAAGCGGCCAAGGGCGACGCCGCCGCCGAGGAGCCGGCGCCGGCGCCGCGGCCCAAGCCCATCGAGACGATCTGCCTGGACCCCGGCCACGGCGGCGAGGACTTCGGCGCCATCGGCCGCTCCAAGCTGAAGGAGAAGGACGTCACCCTGCGCATCTCCCTCAAGCTGAAGAAGCTGATCGAGTCCCGCACCGGCCTGCGCGTGATCATGACCCGCGACAAGGACAGCGAGGTCTCGCTGAACACCCGGGCCTCCATCGCCAACAACCAGCTGGCGCAGATGTTCATCTCCATCCACGCCAACTCCTCCTTCCGCAAGTCGGCCTTCGGCTCCGAGACCTATTTCGTCAGCCTGCAGGCCACCGATCCCGAGGCGCTGGAGCTGGCCCAGAAGGAGAACCAGAACGCCGAGGACCCGGGCGAGGCCATCCAGAACGACGAGCTGAAGATGATCCTCTGGAACATGGCCCAGACCGAGCACATCCGCGAGTCGAGCAAGCTGGCCGAGGCCATCCAGAACGAGCTGAACCAGCTGCTGGGCACGCGCGACCGCGGGGTCAAGCAGGCGCCCTTCCGGGTGCTGATGCGCACGGCCATGCCCGCCGTCCTCATCGAGGCCGTCTTCATCTCCAATCCCAGCGAGGAGCGCAAGCTGCAGAGCGACGACTTCCTGGACAAGATCGCCCAGGCCATCTACAACGGCGTCAGCAAGTTCATCTACGCCTACAACGGCAGCCTCAAATGAAGAAGGGCACGCGGGCGTGGCTGGCGGCCGGGGCGGCCGCGCTGGTGCTGGCTGCGGCGCTGCTGCTGCTGCTGCGGCGCCGGGGGCCGGGCTTCGTGCCCGAGCTGCTCAGCCGCGACGACGGCCGCGGCGGCGCCGTCGCCGAGTTCATCAAGGTGAAGCTCTTCTTCCTCAGCGAGACCTCCCGCTACCTGCAGCCGGTCTACCGCGAGATCGAGATGCCCGAGGCGCGCGAGGAGCTGTACCGCCGCTTCGTCTCCCTGCTGCTGGCCGGCGACGGCGCCCACATCGCCCCGGTGCCCGCCGGCGTGCAGCTGCGCAGCCTGCACTACCTGGCCGGCCGCCAGATGCTGCTGCTCGACTTCAGCGAGTCGCTGGCCGGCTCCTTCCCCGGCGGCACGGCCGCGGAGCTGGAGTTCATCTACTACATGGTCGACAACGTCTGCTACAATTTCCGCGAGATCAAGAAGGTCAAGTTCCTCATCGGCGGCAACGAGAGCAAGTCGCTGGCCGGCCACATCGACCTGGAGCGGCCGTTCTTTCCCGACTTCACCTGGATCCAGGAGCCGTAGCCGCGCCGCCGCCCGCGGCCCCGGCGGCGCCGGGGCCGGGAGGGACTGAGGACGCCCGCGAGGAGGGTTCATGCTGTCAACGATCGAGAAGGTCCTGTTCGTCGCCGCCGTCGCCCTGGCGCTGCTCCTGGCGCTGAGGGAATTCCTGCGCAAGCTCCGGCTGGTCCGCAGCGGCCGGCCGGTCGACCGCCTCGACCGCCCGGGCACGCGGCTGGCGCGCACCGCCCTGCAGGTGCTCTTCCAGACGCCGGTCATCGCCCAGCGCCCGGTCACGGGCTTTTTCCACGCCTTCATCTTCTGGGGCTTCCTCGTCTTCCTGGGCGTCACCCTCAACCACGTCGCCGAGGGCTTTTCCGCTGGCCTCAGCCTCTTCGGCCACGGCGCGGTCTACTCCGCCCTGCTGTTCCTGGCCAACCTGTTCGCCGGGCTGATCATCGTCGCCGTCGCCTACTTTTTCGTGCGCCGCTACGTCGTCCGCGTGAAAAGCCTGGAGCGCCCCTCCTGGCAGTCGCTGACCGTGCTCTCCTTCATCCTCGTCCTGATGGTCAGCTTCCTCTACTACGAGGCCTTCAAGATGACCCTCCCGGGAGCGCCGCGCATCCCGGCCAACTTCCTGGCCAACCTGGCCTTCGCCGGCCTCCCCGCCGCCCTGGCCGGCGCGCCGCAGCACGGCTGGCTGACGTTCCTGTGGTGGCTGCACATCCTGGTCATCATGGCCTTCGGCGTGTTCATCCTGTACTCCAAGCACCTGCACCTGCTGGCCGGCCCGGTCAACCTGTTCTTCCGCAACCTGGGGGTCAAGGCCGAGATCCCGGTCGTCGACCTGGAGGCGCAGGAGAAGTTCGGCACCCCGCAGGTGACCGACCTGACGCGCAAGGACCTGCTCGACCTCTTTTCCTGCGCCGAGTGCGGCCGCTGCGACGACGTCTGCCCGGCCTTCCAGTCGGGCAAGGCGCTGTCGCCGCGCACGCTGCTGGACAAGCTGAAGCAGCACCTGCTCGATTCGGAGAAGGAGCTGCGCCGCGACCCGGCGGCGCTGAAGAAGCTGCTGGGCGAGGTGGTCAGCGAGCAGGAGGTCTGGGACTGCACCACCTGCGGCGCCTGCATGCAGGTCTGCCCCATGCTGAACGAGCACATCGCCAAGATCATGGGCATGCGCCAGTATGCCGTGCTGATGGAGTCGCGCTTCCCCGAGGAGTTCCAGACCCTCTACCGCGGCCTGGAGAACCAGGGCAACCCCTGGGGCCTCGGCGCCGACAGCCGTTTCGACTGGGCCAAGGACCTGGGCGTGCCGCTGCTGGCGGAAAAGGGCGAGTGCGACATCCTGTTCTGGGTCGGCTGCGCCGGCAGCTACGACCAGCAGTCGCAGAAGACCTCGCGCTCGCTGGCGCGCCTGCTGCAGCACGCCGGCTGCGACTTCGCCATCCTCGGCGCCGAGGAGACCTGCTGCGGCGACCCGGCGCGGCGCAGCGGCATGGAGTACCTGTACCAGATGCAGGCCAGGCAGAACATCGAGACCCTGAAGCGCTACACGTTCCGCCGCATCGTCACCGCCTGCCCCCACGGCGTTCATGTCCTGAAGAACGAGTATCCCAAGCTGGGCGGGAGCTATGAGGTGCTGCACCACAGCGAGCTGCTGCTGGAGCTCCTGGAGCAGGGCCGGCTCCGCGTCCGGCCCGCCGCCGGCGGCGCCCCGGCCTACCATGACCCCTGCTACCTCGGCCGCTACAACGGGATCTACGAGGCCCCGCGCCGGGCGCTGGCGCGGCTGGGGCTGCGCCCGCGCGAGATGGCGTCCAGCCGCGAGACCAGCTTCTGCTGCGGCGCCGGCGGCGGCGGCATGTGGAAGGAGGAGAAGACCGGCAAGCGCATCAGCCACTGCCGCCTCGAGCAGGCGGCGGCGACCGGCGCCGGCGCCGTCGTCACCTCCTGCCCGTTCTGCGCGATCATGTTCCACGACGCCATCGCCGAGACCGGGCGCGAGGGGATGACGTCCCTGGACCTCGCCCAGGCCATCGAGGAGAACCTGGCCTGAGGCCGGTGCCGCGATGAAGGCCAAGGCGCTGGAGCGGGCCGGCGACGCCGCCGTCCTGGCCGGCTTCGCCGCGTTCTTCGCCCTGGGCGGCGGCGGCCTGGCGGCGCCGCTGCTGGCGCTGCTGCTCTTTTTCCTGGCGGCCCGCGTGCGCTCCGCCGCCGGCGCCCGCGCGGTCTTCCTGCCGTTCGCCTCCGGGCTGCTGCTCCTGCCCATGCGCCTCTTCTACTGGGACCGCGCCGATTTCGCCGGACGCTCGCGCTCCCTGCTGCTGCTGGCCGCCCTGTTCGCCCTGGCCGCCCTGGCCCGGCGGCGGCGCTGGCCGCAGCGCTTCCTGCGCCGCTTCAACGGCCTGTCGCTGAAGCGGAGGCTGGCGTCGATCTTCCTCGCCTGCGAGCTTCTCTTCGTCGCCGGCGCCGCCCTGCTGACCCGCGCCGGGGTCGGCCTGGCCGGCGACGAGCCCCATTACCTGGCCATCAGCCAGTCGCTGGCCCGTGACCGCGACCTCAACGTCTTCAACCAGTATTTTCGTGGCGGCTTCCGCGAGTTCCTGGACGTGGAGACGCTCCCGGCCCACGGCACCTGGGGCAAGGGCTACAAGCGGATCTACTCCTACCACCTCCCCGGCCTCTCCCTGACCCTGGCCCCCTTCTTCTTCGTCCGCATGCCGCCGCCGCTCCTGCATTTCCTGGCCCGCTCCTACCTGGGGCTGTTCGGCGCCGCCCTGGCGGCGCTGGTGTACCTGTTCGGCCTGCGCCTGTGGCGCTCGCGCAGCCTGTCCTTCTTCGTCACCCTGGTCTTCGCGCTCACCGCCCCGGTGTTCTTCTATTCCTTCCACCTCTTTCCCGAGGTCCAGGCCATGCTGCTGGTGCTGGGCGCGCTGTACCTGCTGCTCTACAAGGCCCGCTCCCGTGCCGGCGCCCCCCTGTGGGCCGGCCTGCTGCTGGGCGCGGCCCTCTTCTGGGGGGTGAAGTACGCGATCTTCGTCTATCCGCTCGTCCTGGGCTTCGCCGCCGTCTGGCTGGCGCAGCGGCGCTGGCGGAGCGCCCTGCTGCTGGCCCTCTTCCCGCTGCTCTTCCAGGCGCTTTTCTTCCTCTACCTGCACGCCGCCTACGGCACGTTCTCGCCCAGCGCCGTCTACCGCGGCATGCTCAGCCCCGAGCAGTCGGCGGCGTTCTACGAGTCCCTGCTGAGCGGCATCCCCCTGCGCCTGCGCCTCGAGACATTGCTCGACTTTTTCTTCGACCAGCGCGACGGCCTGCTGCTGTACAACCCCGTCTACTTCCTCGCCTTCCCCGGCCTGCTGCTGGCCCTGAAGAACTTCCGGCGCTACCGCCTGGCCCTGCTGCTCTCCCTGCCGGCGGCGCTGTTCATCCTCAACCACGCCTTCTCGACCATCCGCGCCGGCTACTGTCCCCAGGGCCGCTACCTGGCGCCGGCGGCCTGGGCGCTGATGCTCCTGGCCGTGGCCTACTACCGCGAGTCCCGCGGCCGCCTTTTCCGCCGCGCCTTCCTGGCGCTGCCCGCCTATTCCCTGTTCGTCACCGTCTTTCAGGCGCTGCGGCCGTTCACCCTCTACCAGCCCACCACCCACGACACGCTGGTGCGCGCCGGGCGCATGTTCCAGGAGTGGAGCAACCGCGCCATCGACCTGCCGCGGCTCCTGCCGTCGTACATCAAGACCGACAACAGCGGCTGGCTGCCCAACGCCGCCTTCCTGGCCGTTTTCGCGCTGCTCACGGCGCTGGCCCTGCTGCGCTGCCGCAGCGGCGGCCGCCCGCGGCAGCGGGCGCTCGCCCCGGCCGCCGTTTTCCTGGCCGTCTTCTCCCTGGCCTCCCTCTTTCCCCGGCTGGCCGCGACCGATCCCCAGCTGGTCCCGGGGCCGCGC
Organism: Candidatus Aminicenantota bacterium; assembly: GCA_027318645.1. GTDB lineage: Bacteria > Acidobacteriota > Aminicenantia > UBA2199 > UBA2199 > UBA2199. The sequence continues at coordinate 5,606 of DAHVOV010000019.1, read as the reverse complement.
GGCCTCCCCTGCGGCGTCTTTTTCGATCCCGCGGCCGCGCGCCGCGAGGGAACGGCGTCCTGGCTCGTCGCCGGCGAGCATAGCGAGCGCCGCCGCGTGCGCATCGAGTCGCTGCTGCCCCTGAAGGCGATCGAGCTCGGCCTGGAGAACGCGGGGCAGGAACCGCTGGAACTGGAGGTGCGCCTGTTCGACCGCCCGGCGGCGCGCGAGCTCCTGGCGCCGGCCGCCGGCGTCCGCGTGCGCCTGGCGTTCCCGCCCTGCAAGCGCGTCGGCGGCCGCTGCGGCTACCAGCTCGAGCTGCGCGGCCGCCCTGGCGAAACGGGCCGCCGGCCCGCCTGGCGGCTGCGCCTCAGCCTGCGGTGAGCCCCCGGCACGCCGGCCGCCGGCTGTGGTATAATGGCCGGCGACCTGGAGCGAGCGCGCCATGATCTTCAGCACGCCGGCATTCCTGTTCCTGTTCCTGCCGCCCGTCCTGCTGGTCTCCCTGCTGCTCAAGCGGGAGGCACAGAACGCCTTCCTGCTGCTGGCCAGCCTGGCGTTCTATGCCAGCGGCGAGGGCTGGCTGGTGCTGCTCCTCCTCGGCTCGGCGCTGTTCAACCACGCCTGCGCGCGGCTGATCGAGCGCAGCCGCGGCCTCCGGCGCCGGGCCGCCCTGGCGACGGGGCTGGCCGTCAACCTGGGGTCGCTGGCCGTCGGCAAGTATTCCGGCTTCATCCTGGCGAACCTGGGGCTGGCCGCCGGCGCGCGCGGCCACCAGCCGCTGGGCATCTCCTTCTTCACCTTCATGGCCGTGGCCTACCTGGTCGAGGTCCATCGCGGCGCCGTCCCGGCCGAGCGCCGCTTCCTGCGCACGGCCCTGTTCATCGCCTTCTTCCCCACCGTGCTGGCCGGGCCGATCAACCGCTATTCCCGGCTGCGCGAGCAGCTGGCCGGCCGCCGCGCCACCTGGCCCGGGCGCGCCGAGGGCGTGCGCCGCTTCATCCTCGGCCTGGCCAAGAAGGTGCTGCTGGCCGACACGCTGGGGCGGGCCGCCGACGCGGTGTTCGCCGTCCCCGGCGCCGGCCTCACCGCGCCGCTGGCCTGGCTGGGCGTTGCCGCCTACACGCTGCAGATCTACCTGGACTTCTCCGGCTACTCCGACATGGCCATCGGCCTCGGCCGCATGTTCGGCTTCACGTTCATGGAGAACTTCGCCTACCCGTACGCCGCCCGCTCGATCAAGGAGTTCTGGGACCGCTGGCACATCTCGCTGAGCAGCTGGCTGCGCGACTTCGTCTTCCTGCCCCTGGCCTACGCCGTCTCGCGCCGCCTGAGCGGCGACCGCTGGCTGGGGGTGCGCGCCGACGCCTGGTGCTATTACCCGGCCATGCTGCTGACCATGCTGCTGTGCGGGCTGTGGCACGGCGCCGCCTGGACCTTCGTCGCCTGGGGGCTGTGGCACGGCGCCTTCCTCATGCTCGAGCGCCTGGCGCTGCGCCGGCTCCTGCGCCGCCTCTGGCCGGCCCTGCAGCGCGCCTACGCGCTGCTCGTCGTCGGCTTCGGCTGGGTGCTCTTCCGCGCCGCCGACTTCTCCCAGGCCGCCGCCTTCTGGCGCGCCCTGCTCGGCCTGGGCACGGGCGACGGCCGCGCCTTTCACCCGGGGCTGTACGCCGGCGCCCCGGTCATCGCCGCCATGGCCGTGGGGGCGCTGGCCTCCCTGCCGCTGTTTCCCGCCCTGCGCGCCGCCTGGGAGGGGACGTGCGCGCGCCTGGGCGGCGCCGCCCGCTTCTGGCTGCAGGCCGGCCGCCAGGCCCTGGCGCTGGCCTTCCTGGCGTCGCTGCTGCTGGCCAGCGTCCTGGCCATGGCCGCCGCGACCTTCAACCCCTTCATTTATTTCCGCTTCTGACATGGGCCGCCACGAAGCCATACAGGGCCAGGACGCGCGTCGCCGGCCGGAGGCCCCGGACAGCCCCCTGCTGGCGCCCCTGTTCCTGCTGCTGATCTCGCTGCCGCTGCTGGCCATGCTCCTGCGCCTGGCCCCGGCCGACGCCAACGTGGAAAAAAGGAAGCTGGCCGACCCACCCGAGTTCTCCTGGCGCCGGCCGCTCGACTACCTGAGCGGGCTCGCGGCCTCCTTCAACGACCGCTTCGCCTTCCGCGGCCGGCTGGTGCGGGCGCACAGCCGGCTGCTGTACCGCCTCTTCGGCGTTTCCGCCTCGGACCGGGTCGTCATCGGCCGCCAGGGCTGGCTGTACCTCGGCCGTGGCAATTACTTCAACAACGAGATGGATTATTTCCGCGCCGCGCGGCCGTTCACCCTGCCGGAGCTGCAGCGCTTCCGGGCCACCCTCGAGGAGCGCCGCGACTGGCTGGCCCGGCGCGGCATCCGCTACCTGTTCGTGCCGACGCCGAACAAGAGCACGATCTACCCCGAGTACCTGCCGCCGGCGATCAACCGCGTCCATGCGCGCTCGCGCCTGGACCAGCTCCTCGACTACCTTCGCCGCCGCTCCGACGTCGAGTTCCTGGACCTGCGGCCGGCGCTGCGGCGGCGCAAACGCGTCGAGCGCGTCTTCCACAAGACCGATTCCCACTGGAACGACCTGGGCGGCTACTGGGCCTACCGCGAGATCGCCGAGCGCCTGCGCCGCTTTTTCCCCGGCATCCGCCCCCTGACCACGGCGCAGATCGCGGTCGGCCGCCGCGAGGGGCCGGGCGGCGACCTGGCCGATCTGCTCAACCTGCAGGAGGACGTCTTCCGCGAGACCTACATCACGGTCAGGCCGCTGGCGCCCTTCCGCGCCCGTGAGGGCCGGCCCACCCCGGGCTTCCGCCCGCGCGCGCCCTGGGTGCGGCTGGTGGCCAGCGAGTGCCCCGCCGGCGAGGTGGCGTCGGCAGTCATGGTGCGCGATTCCTTCGCCCACCAGCTGATGCCCTTCCTGTCCGAGCATTTCCGGCGCATCGTCTACGTCTGGGACTGGGAGCTGCACGCCTTCCCCGACGTCATCCTCAAGGAGCGGCCGAGCGTGGTCATCGACCAGATGGCGGAGCGCTCGCTGCTGAACATCATGCCGAAGAACCCGCCGTCGTTCGCCGCCGGGCGGCCCTAGCCGGGCGGCCGGCGCCTCAGTCGACGGTGATCGACTTGGAAACGTTCTTGGGCACGTCGGGGTGGACGCCGTGGTTCTCGACGTGGGCGCGGTTGAGGTACTTCATCTTGGCCACCGACATCTTCAGCGCCAGCCGCTGCAGCACCACCGCCGCCGCGAAGACGAACAGGTTGGGATCGCCGCCGGCGGGGACCTTGACGTACTTGCAGAAATAGCCGTCCATCCCGGCGGGCCGGCCCTCCACCGCCTTGGCCAGCTCGGCGTTCTCCTCGGCGATCAGCACCACGTCGGCGCCGCGGATCTTGTGGGTGTGGATCTGCGAGATGGTGATGCGCACGTCGCGCTCGACGGGAGGGCAGAGGAAGATCAGCGGGTAGTTGGAGAAGTACTTGCCGGCGTTCACCCGCTCGCGGAAGCGGCGCGGCAGGTCCTCGGCGGCGCCAGGGTCGGCGAAGCGCAGGTCGCGCAGGCGCTGCAGGAAGGCCGCCTCGGCCGGGCCGCCGCCGGCGGCCAGCAGGTCGCGGCTGAACTCGGCCATGTCGGCCAGCAGGTTCTCCATGTCCAGGAAGGAATACAGGGTGCTCCGGCCCAGGATGGTGTTGGGGCCGTGCTTGAACTCGGCGGCGTCGTAGCCCTCGGCGTGGTTGAGCACCACCTCGCGGATCTTGAGCGCCCCCTCGCGGGCCAGGCCGACCAGCGAGGTGCCCAGGACGTGGAGCGAGGGCTTGAGGAAGAACTTGAGCATGACCTCGGTGACGTCCTCCTCGCAGGCCCGCAGCGCGTGGCCGATCAGCTGCTGGGCCTTCTCCAGCCCCTGCTGCGGCGGCGGCCCGTCCGCGCCCAGGCTGCAGGCCAGCAGGTAGAACAGGGCCAGCTGGGCGCTGAACGACTTGGTCGCCGCCACGGCGATCTCCGGGCCGCACAGCAGCGGCAGGAAGAAGTCGGCCTTCTCCTGGGGGATGGTGGAGTTCTCGTTGTTGACCACGGCGATGACCGCCACCTTGTCGCGGAAGCGCGCGCGCACCGCGTTCAGGATGTCGACCAGGTCCTTGGTCTCGCCCGACTGGCTGATGGCCACCAGCACGTCGCCGGGGCGCAGGCCGTTCATGTGCACGGAGCGGAACAGGTCGGGGTTGCAGGGGATGATGCCCAGCGTGGTCAGGTTGTTGAAGAAGTAGCCGGCGCACAGCGCCGCGTGGTAGGACGTGCCGGCGCCGACGAAGAAGACGCGGCGGCCGCGCTCGGCGCTGGCGCGGAACAGGGCGACGGCCTGGTCGCGGTAGCGGATGACCTTGCGCTTCTTCTTCCAGATGACGATCAGGTCCAGGGCGAAGAGCGCCGGCGCGAACTCGGGGCCGAACTCGCTCAGCTCGCGCAGCAGCTGGGCCTCGTCGGAAGCGAAGGCGGACGGCGTCCCCGGCGGGCCGCCGGCGCGCAGGGCGGCGAGGCGGGCCGCGACGGCGGCGAAGCGCGGCGCCGCTGCCAGGCGCTCCAGCGCCCGGCGCAGCTCCCGGCGGTCGAAGATGGCGTACAGCTTGAGCAGCTCGAACACCGCCTCCTGGCAGTCGCGGGCATGGCGCTCGCAGACGGCGAAGAACGGCTTCTCCCACTCCGCGGCGAAGTAATAGCGCCGCAGCGTGTCCAGGTTGGCGGCGGTGGAGTCGATCTCCTGCTCCATGAAGAAGTGGAACCGGGGCTGCAGGGCGATGTCGGCGATGTTCAGCTTCGAGCGCTTCAGGCCGGGGACGCTGCGCGCCCCGTCGTGCAGGGAGAAGACGACGTACTCGCTGGCGGTGAAGTAGATGCCCTGCCCCTCCAGCAGCGGGATCAGGAAGCGCGTCTTGGCCAGCACCGAGGTCAGGTCGGAGGAGACGACGATGAAGTCGCCGTCCTCGTCGCTGCCCTTGCCGGCGTAGAGCGAGGAGCCGGCCTTGACGGCGACGATGCCCTCGATGTCCGGGGCGGCGACGCAGGCGGCGTAGGAGCCCACCGCCTTGCGGTGGGCGCGCAACACGGCCTGCAGCAGGTCCTCGACGCGCCCGGCCTCGCCGCCGTCCGCGCCCGCCTCGCGCAGCGTCCGCTGCTCGTGATAGTAGTGCTCGACCAGGTGCACCAGCATCTCGCCGTCGTTGTCGGACGCGATGCGGTGGCGCGACTCGGCCAGGAACTCCTTGAGCGTGTCGGTGTTGGAGAGGTTGCCGTTGTGGGCGCCGACCAGGCGCGCGCGGCAGTTCACCTCGTGCGGCTGGGCGTTCTCGTCGCTGACGGCGCCGTAGGTGGCCCAGCGCACCTGGCCGATGAAGCGGCAGCCGCCGAGCTTCTCCAGGTCCAGCTCGTGCACCACCCGCGTGGGCGAGCCGACCTTCTTGCGCAGGGTCAGGCCGCCGTCGCGGCGCAGGAAGGCGGCGCCGGTCGAATCGTAGCCGCGGTACTCCAGCTTGCGCAGCAGGAAGGAGCCGACCGCGCCCAGCCGCTCGCTGTCCCGGCCGTAGACGATGCCGACGACGCCGCACACGG
>DAHVOV010000010.1 GCA_027318645.1 Candidatus Aminicenantota bacterium | reverse complement strand
GAAAAGGCTTCGCCTTTTCCACTTTCCCACATTCTCTTTTTAGTTCAAGGACTACCTCAAATTAAAAGTGCGAAAGATACTTGACACTACCCAAATAAGCACCAAGCACCAATATCCAAATGACCAAAACGAAAAGTAAACGCACTCGATTATGGAATGACTGCCCAATTCCCTGTAGAGGCAGCATCTCGATCGAGCGCCTTCGTTTGGGTCATTGGAATTTGGAACTTGGGATTTGTTTGGAATTTGGCGCTTGGTGCTTGGAATTTTAGTCAACCGAGAGCCCAACCTACTTTGAAAACCCGAATTGCCTAGTCCCAAAACCCTTTACTGTACTGATTGTCTATCTAAAAAGTAATTTATTTTGGACAGCAATGGTGATAGTGTTAGTGTTAGCAGCAAAAAGCAGGCACTGGTGGACAGTTTACGGTGTACGGTTTACGGTAAGGCCAACCCATTGCTGTCCAAAATAAATTACTTTTTTGATAGACAATCAATACTGTAAATGATTTTGGGACTAGACAATTTGGGTTTTCAAAATAGGTTGGGCTCTCGTAAGACTAAAATTCCAAGCACCAAGCAGCAAATTCCAAATAAATTCCAAGTTCCAAATTCCAATGACCCAAAAGAAGGCGCTCAATCGATCTGCTGCCACTACCGGGAAATGGGCAGTCATTCCACGAACAAGTGCGTTTACTATTCGTTTTGGTCATTTGGACATTGGTGCTTGGTGCTTATTTGGGATTTGGTGCTTGGAAATTGGTGCTTTAGTCCTACCAGTTTTACATGTTCCGTTCAAAGTTATTTTGGACAGATCTGGTGTTGGTGTTAGCAACAGCAATGAACGAAATAAAAAAAGAGGAAGTAATAAAAACATCATGCGCGTGGTTTAAGATCTAAAGACCGACCGATTGCTGTTTCGCGTCACGCGTCACGCGTTACGCGTCACGATGGTTCTCTCCTTACGCTTCTCCCACTTTGCTTTCTCTCTGCCTTCCCTCACTCTTCCCCGGAGACCCAATAGGGCTTCTTCAGCGATCCTTTCCTGTGCCGGCAGTGCGTTTGTCGCGCGGGTCCTGGCCGTAGAACTCGGCCAGCAGGGCGAACAGCCGCGGGCAGGCGGCCGCCAGCCGTTGCGGCGCCTCGAAGAACATCTCGCTGGCGCAGGCGAAGAACTTGGCCTCGTTGCGGGCGGCGTAATCGGGCAGCGGCGAGGAGGCGAAGTCGTGGCGCGCGAAGGCGGCGGCGATGGCCTCGCCCCAGGGAGCGGGCCGGTCGCGGTCGGCGGCGACCTGCAGCCCGCCCCGGCGCGCCTCGAGGTCGAAATAGTGGGCCAGCTCGTGGATCATGACGTTGAAGCCGTCGCGCTCGCCGGCGAAGCCCTCGACGAGGCTCTTTTCGGCCACCAGCAGCGGCCCGCCCGCGGGCGCCTGGCCGGCGAGGGTGCCGCGGCCGGGGCGGTATTCACGGTCGAACACGAAGCCGGGATACACCGTCACGCCGTCGCGCAGGGGCGGCTCCCATGCCGGGCGGCCGTGCAGCATGGTCGCGGCCGCGGCGCCGATCAGCAGCCGCGTCGTCCAGGCCACAACGGCGCCCCCGGTCCCCGCGATCCGCGTCTCGGCCAGGAAGAGGCGCACGTCGCGCTCGAAGCGCTCCCGCCCGCCCTTCCCCAGCCCCCGGTAGTACGGCGAGCGCGCCAGGAGGAACTCGCGCCATTCGCCGGGGAACGGCGCGCGGGCGGCCCGGCGGCGGCGCAGCAGCCGCGGCAGGACGGCGGCCAGGTAGGCGGCCGGCAGGACGAGCGCCAGCGGCGCCGCGACCGCCGTGCCGCTGACGAGCCACACGGCGGCGCCGACCAGCGAGAGGAGCAGGGCGTGGATGACGGTGAACAGCAGGTCGAGCGGCGGGACGGCGCGCATGGCCGCCGCTCTCAGCGCACCCGCCCCCGGGCCAGGGAGAAGGCGACGCCGCAGGAGCAGAGGGCGAAGAAGACGACGAACGACACGCGCATGCTCTTCAGGAAGAGCGGATAGGTGCCGGCGACGATGCGCGCCCTGCCGATGAACAGGGAAAAGACCAGGGTGGCGACGCCCATGCTCAGCATCTGGCCGACCATGCGCATGGTGGCCAGGAAAGCCGAGGCCGCGCCGTACTGCCGGGGCAGGACCGAGCTCATGATGGCGTTGGTATTGGGGGAGGAGAACAGGGCGAAGCCCAGGCCGACGAGCATCAGGTCGGCCGTGATCGCGGCCAGGGGCGTCGTCCGCCCCAGGAAGGCGAAGGCCAGCAGGCCGGCGGCGCTGAGGCCCATGCCCAGCGAGGAGACGATGCGCGGCTCATGGCGGTCGGACAGGCGCCCGGCCAGCGGCGAGAAGAGGGCCATGACCACCGGCTGGGCCACCAGCACCAGCCCGGCGCCGCGGGCGCTGAAGCCCTTGATGTACTGCAGGTAGAGGCTCAGCAGGAAGGAGATGGCGAAGGTGGCGCTGTAGTTGACCAGCGCCGCCAGGTTGGAAAAGGCGAACACGACGTTGCCGCGCGCCAGGCGGGCGTGGAAGACCGGGTGGGGACAGCGGTCCTCCCAGCGCAGGAACAGCGGGAAGGACAGGAGGCCGGCGGCCAGCACCAGGCTGCCGCGCCAGCCGGGCAGCCAGGTGAAGCCGAGCATGATGGCGACCAGCATGGCGCTGTAGGCGATCGAGCCGCGCCAGTCGAAGGACTCGCCGCGGGCGAAGGCCCATTCGCGGCGGACCTTGAGCCACAGGACGGAGAGGACCAGCAGCCCCAGCGGCACGTTGACCAGGAACACCGCGCGCCAGCCCAGGGTTTGCGTCAGCAGCCCGCCGATGAACGGCCCCAGCGAAAGGCCGCTGTAGGTGGCGGCGACGTTGATCCCCAGCACCCAGCCGCGGCGCTGCGGCGGGAAGACCGAGGTGAGGATGGCGACGCTGGTGCCGAAGATCATGGCCCCGCCGGCGCCCTGCAGCACCCGCGCCAGCAGGAAGAGCCGGGCGCCGGGCGCCAGCCCGGCCGCGAGCGAGGCGGCGCCGAAGAGCAGCGTCCCGATGGTGAAGACCTTCTTGCGGCCGTGGATGTCGGCGAGGCGGCCGAAGGGCAGGAGCAGGGCGGCGGCGGCCAGCAGGTAGGAGGATGCCACCCAGCTCAAGGTGACCGCGGTCAGGGAGAACTCCCGGGCGATGGCGGGCATGGCCACGGCCACCGCCGAGGACATCATCGGCGTCAGGAACGAATCCAGCGTCGTGACCAGCAGCACGGCGCGCTGCAGGGACTTGTCTTCAGTCGTTTCGGGTGCCATGGGCAGGGTCCGATTGTATCGCCGTCCATCCACCCTGTCAATCGGCCCGGCGCCGCATCAGACCGGACCGAGTGACGAGTGACCAGTAACGAGTGACAAGGAGCAGCCATCGCGAAACCGCTCTCGAGCAGCAAGCCCATCATCTGGGCAATGTCCCCGAGAATCGTACGCCACCAGGTGAATTCGTTTCATGCGGTTGCTCGTCACTTGTCACTCGTCACTTGTCACTGAGGTCTGTCCGTTCTGCCTCTTGCCTCCGCCGCCCCTTTCCACTATAGTCTCCGCATGAGAATTCCCGCATGAACCGCCGCAGGATGATGCTGGTGACCGCGGCCCTGGCGGCCGCGGCGGCCGGAGCGGCCGCCTGGCTGCTGCTCCGTCCCGCTTCCGCTCCCCTCGCGCGGGTGCGCTTCGCGGTCGTCGCCGGCGAGCCGCTGCGCTACGACCCCGGCGTCTTCCACTGGCGGTCGGGGAAGGAGCTCGTCCGCGCCGGCCAGGCGATCGCCGACGGCCAGGCCGTGCGCTTCCGCGGGCGCGCCGAGCTGCGGCTGGCGCCGGGACACAGGGGGAAAACGGTGGTGTACTTCCCCTACGCGGTGCGCCCCCAGGCGGCGGGCAGCGTGCGCGTGGCCATCGTTCTCGAACGGCAAGGCCGGGAAACCCCGCTGCGGACCTTCTCGGCCAGCCGGAAGCTGGAGCATTATTACGCGGCGCGCCTGGACCTGGAGCGCGGCGACGCCATCCGCCTGCGCGCCGAGGGCGCCGGCTTCCTGGTCGCCGGCCGGGCGGTCGTCACCCCTCCCGCCGCTCCGGGCGACCGGCCCTACATCTTCGTGCTGGCGCCCGACAACGTGCGCGGCGACCTCATGGCGCCGGACAACGGCCCGGGCGCGCCCTTGCCCGCCGTCCAGGCGTTCGCCCGCGATGCGGCCTGCTTCGAGAACGCCGTGGCGCCGACCCCCTGGACGCTGCCGTCATTCGCCAGCCTGTTCTCCGGGCAGTACGAGTTCCGCCACCAGGTGACCAAGTCCTCCCCCCTCTCCCCGGACAAGCCCCACCTCCTGGCCGGTATCGCCCCGCGCTGCCCGGTCATCCAGTTCAACGACGACGTATGGCTTTCGGCCAAGATGGGGCTGGCGCGCCACCATGACGGCTTCTTCACCAGCGCCCGCACCCAGGACGTGTACGCCGACCGCATGCTGTTCGCCAACGCTCGCGCCTTCATCGAATCCGCCCCCTTCCCCGCGCTGTTCATGTTTCTGCACACCTACAAGGCGCACGCCCCGTACGAGCCGGGGGCGGAGTTCCGCTCCCGCCTGCCCCGCGGCTGCCGCGAAAGCGTGTGGCCCCCCATCCACGGCGCGCAGTTCGATCCCCGTCCCAGCGAAGGGGAACGCCAGGAGATGCGGGCGCTGTACGGCGCCGAGGTGGAGCAGCTGGACCATCACATCGGCGGCTTCCTGAGCTGGCTGAAGGAAGCCGGCCTCTACGACCGCTCGCTGATCGTGCTGACCTCCGACCACGGCGAGGAGTTCGACGAGCACGGCGGCTGGTTCCACGGCCACTCGCTCTACCGCGAGCTCCACCACGTACCCCTCTACATCAAGTTCCCCGGCGGCCGCCATGCCGGCAGGCGGCTGCGCGACACCGTCAGCGTCGTCGACGTCCTGCCGACCGTGCTCGACCAGCTGGGCATCGAGGTCCCGGCGGGCATCGACGGCGTCAGCCTGCTGCCGCTGCTGCGGGGCGAGCCCGCCCGGCCGCGCGTCGTCGCCTGCTCGGCCGCGGTCAGCGTGTTCGAGCCGCACATTCCCCCGCGCTTCTCCCTCTTCACCGGGCCCTATCACCTGATCTACAACCTCCCCGCGACCCAGCAGGACCCGGGGTACTATGCGCAGCACGGCCGGCCCGCGGACCGGCCGACGATCGAGCTGTTCGACATGCGCTCCGACCCGGGCGAGCGGCGCGAGATCTCGCGCCTGCAGCCGGGGATCGTCGCCTCCCTGCGCCCCGAGATCGACCGCATCCTGCGCGAGGTGAGCAAGCGGCGCCGCGCCCCGCAGAGCCAGGTCTTCGACGAGGAGCGGGAGGCGCTCAAGACGCTGGGCTATCTGTAAGCGGCCCGATCTCGGCATACGGTTTACGGCATACGGCGGACGGCTCTAGAAGCTCCAGGGAAGATGGAGGGAAGGCAGAGGGAAAGACAAAGGGAAGTCAGAGTGGGAAAGAAGTAGCACTCAGAAGGATTTTCCCACCCCCTCTTCCCTCCTTCTTCCCTCTCTCTTCCCTCTGTCTTCACTGAGGCCGTCATGCTGCTCTTACCGTGCGCCGTATGCCGTACGCCGTCAGCCGATCCCGTTTTGACATGCCCTGCCAGCCATACTAGAATGGCCTGGAGATGGAGCTGAACCCCAGACCGATCTACGGCAACTGGGCCCACGGCTGGGCCCTCGACGTGCACACGCTCGGCAGCCGCGCCGGCGACGGCGAGCGCTCGAGGTTCGACCGCTTCGAGACCGAGCGCAGCGAGATCGGCGAAGCGCTCTATCGCCTAAAATACCGGCTCGAGCGGGAGCAGGCGGGCCCCATCGCCCGCGCCGTGGCCGGGTTCGCGCGCGGCCGGCTCGAGCTGGCCGACATCGCCGCCGTGCTGCCGGTGCCGCCGTCGAACGCCGATCGCTCCTTCCAGCCGGTGGCGGCGATCGCCGCCGTTGTCGGCGCCGAGCTGTCCCTGCCCGCCCCGGACGACTACCTGCTGAAGGTCAGGGAAACGCCGGCGCTGAAGAACGTGGAGGACACGCGCGAGCGCCGCCAGGAGCTGGCGGACGCCTTCGCCGTCGTGGACCTCCGCTTCGCCGGCATGCACCTGCTGCTCTTCGACGACCTGTTCCGCTCCGGGGAGACGCTGAAGGCGGTGACCGCCGCCCTGCTCTTCGCCGGCCAGGCCGGGAAGGTTTCGGTCATCACCGCGACCTGCACGAGGTCGAGGACATGAACACCCTCGAGGGGCGGGCCTGGCAGGCGCTGGCCGCGGCCAAGGGGCTGGGCGCCAGGGGATTGTGGCGCATCGCCGACCATCTCCGCCTCGAGGGCCGCACCGCCTCCTGGCTGCTGCGCAACCCGGGGAAGGCGCGCGCCGTCCTGGGCCCGGCCGCCGACACCGACTGGAACGGCGTCGCCGCCCAGGAGGCGGAGAGGGACGGGGCGGAGAGGGAGATCGTCGTCCTCCACCCCCTGCACCCCGCCTTCCCGCGGCGCATCCGCGAGCGCCATGAGGCTCTCCCCCTGCCCGCCCTGCTCTATGCCGCGGGAAGCCTGCCGCTCCTGGAGAGGCCCGCCGTCGCCGTGGTGGGACGCCGCGACGCCGGCAGCGCCGCACTGGCCGCGGCGGGCGACCTGGCGGCGCGTCTGGCCGCGGCCGGCGTCTCCGTCGTGTCGGGCCATGCCGCCGGCATCGACGCCGCTGCCCACGCCGGCGCCCTGGGAAACGGCGGGACGACCATCATGGTGCCGGCGGAGGGGCTCGGCCGCTACCGGGCCAGGCCCGAGCTCCGCGGCCTGATGACCGACGCCAACGCCCTTCTCCTGTCGCCGTTCCCGCCGCAGGCGTCCTGGACCGCCTTCCAGGCCATGGCGCGCAACAAGGTCGTCGCCGCCCTCGCCGACGCCATGGTCGTGGTCGTTTCCGGCGCCGAGCGCGACGCCAGCGGCCGCATGAGCGGCTCGTTCGACGCCGCCCTGGCGGCCCTGAAGCTCGGCATCCCCCTGTTCGCCGGCTCGCCATCCTCCTTCTCCCCCGTCCCGGCGGGGAACGAGGAGCTCCTGCGCCGGGGAGCCGTCGCCTGGGAGCCGCGACAGGGAGCCGCGCCGTTGCTGGAGGCCCTGAAACGCCCCGGGTTCGTTAAGGGGCAGAAGAAGCTTTTCTGAACGCCGGCGCTCGATCCTCTCACCCAGCCGATGCCCATGATAAGGTAAAAGTAAAAAGGTAAAAGGTAAAAGTAAGAATAAAGCCGAATCCGCCTCCTGATCGAAAGGGGATATCATTAAGAATCCATGAGCAGTTACTAGTGCTTGCTTCATACTTTTACCTTTTTCCTTTTACCTTTTCCCTTTGCCTTTTGCGTCCTCTTCACATACAATCGGGCCATGGACTTTGAAAAAAAGAATTTCTTCTGGGGCATGCTGCTGGGGGCCGCGGTGGCGGCCCTGGCCGGCGCCGTGGCGCTGGCCCGCTCCTTCCGCTCCTCCCCTCTCGCCGGCGGCGCAGCGGCGGCCCCGCGCCGGAAGGGAGTCGGGAGGCGGCCGGCGGCGAAAAGGGCCTCGGCCAAGCGCTGAAGGCCTGCCCGGTCCGGGCTTCGGCGAGAGCGGCCGGCAAAAATTCAATTTTTTGAACGCCGCGGAGCGGACCTTGGTGGCGCGGGAAAACCGCCCCGGATGTTAACCTTTTCGCCGGAGGAACGTATACCGGATGATGTCCCGCAAAAAATCCACTGATCGCCGGAGGATCCCCATGACCATTTCCCGTACCCTGATCGTGAAGGCTTGGAAGGCGTTCTGCGCGGCGGCGTTCCTTGCCGCCATCATCGGCACGCCGCCGCTGGCGGCGCAGGAGCGGCCGCTCTGGCTGCGCTACCCGGCGATCTCCCCCGACGGGGCGACCATCCTCTTCTGCTACCAGGGGGACATCTACCGGGTGCCCTCCGCCGGCGGCCAGGCCGTGCCCCTGACCATCGGCGAGTCGTACGAGTTCGCCCCGGTCTGGAGCCACGACGGCCGCGCCATCGCCTTCGCCTCCGACCGCCACGGCAGCTTCGACGTCTTCGTCGTCCCCGCCGCGGGCGGAGAGGCGCGGCGCCTGACCTGGCATTCCCGCAACGAGATCCCCAGCTCCTTCAGCGCCGACGACCGCAGCGTCCTCTTCACCCAGGTGCGCAAGGACCTGGCCAGCGATGCCCAGTTCCCCACGCCGGCGATTCCCGAGCTCTACAGCGTCCCGGTCGACGGCGGCGAGATCGCCCTGGTGCTGACCCACGCCGCCATGGCGGCCACGGTCAGCCGCGACGGCGCCAAGATCATCTATCACGATCAGAAGGGCTACGAGAGCGACTGGCGCAAGCACCATGACTCGGCGGTGACCCGCGACATCTGGGCCTACGACATGAAGAGCAAGGCGTACACCAAGCTGACCGACTTCCCCGGCGAGGACCGCAACCCGGTCTTCGCGGGCAACGGCGACGACTTCTACTACCTGAGCGAGCGCGGCGGCTCCTTCAACGTCTTTCGCGGCTCCCTGAGCCATCCCGGGCAGGCGACGGCCCTGACGTCGTTCACGCGCAACCCGGTCCGCTTCCTGAGCCGCTCCGACTCCGGCGTCCTGTGCTTCGGCTACGACGGCGAGATCTACACCATGGCCGAGGGCGCCGCGCCGCGCCGGCTGGAGGTGCGCATCGCCCAGGACGGCCGGCGCACGCTGGCCAAGGCGCTGCCGGTGGGCGGCGGCGTCACCGAGATGCGCCTCTCCCCCAACGGCAAGGAGATCGCCTACGTCTTCCGCGGCGAGGTCTTCGTGGGCAGCGTCGAGGGCGGCGTCAGCAAGCGCGTCACCGACACGCCCGGCCAGGAGCGCAGCGTGGGCTTCAGCCCCGACGGCCGCTCCCTCGTCTACGCCGCCGAGCGCGACAACAATTGGAACCTGTACGTGACCTCCATCGTGCGCAAGGAGGAGCCCTACTTCTACGCCTCGACGCTCCTGAAGGAGGAGCCGCTGGTCGCCGGCGCCGCCGAGGAGTTCCAGCCCGCCTGGTCCCCCGACGGCAAGGAGGTGGCCTACCTGGAGGACCGCGTGACCCTCAAGGTCGTCAACCTGGCCTCGAAGCGGACGCGGACCATCCTGCCGGCCGAGTGCAATTATTCCTACGCCGACGGCGACCAGCATTACGCCTGGAGCCCGGACGGCAAATGGTTCCTGGTGCAGTTCGGCCACGTGCGCCTGTTCACCTCCCAGGTCGGGCTGGTCGCCAGCGACGGCGCCGGGCGGGTCGTCAACCTCACCCCCAGCGGCTTCGACAACTTCGGCGCCGAATGGGGCATGGACGGGACGATGATGCTCTACGGCGGCACGCGCGACGGCGCGGCCGACGTCGACGGCTCGCCGGTGACCTACGACCTCTACGGCACGTTCTTCACCCGCGAGGCCTACGACCGCTTCCGCCTGAGCAAGCCCGACTTCGACCTGCTCAAGGAGCGCGAGGACAAGGCCAAGGCCGACCGCGAGAAGGCCCAGGCGGGCAAGGACAAGAAGGCCGCCTCGGCCGAGCCCAAGAAGGCCGTCGTCATCGAGCTGGCGGGGCTGGACCAGCGCAAGGCGCGCTTCACCATCAGCACGGCCGACATCGCCGGGGCGGCGCTGAGCCTCGACGGCGAGAAGCTCTTCTACCTGGCGCGCTTCGAGAAAGGCTACGACCTGTGGCAGGTCGAGCCGCGCACCCAGGACACCAAGCTCCTGGCCAAGCTGGGCGCCGAAAGGGCCGGCCTGCAGCTGTCGGCCGACGGCAAGGCGCTGTTCGTGCTGGCCGACGGCCGGGTCAGCAAGATCGATCCCGCCAGCGGCAAGGCCGAGCCGGTCACCGTCGGCGGCGAGATGATCCTCGACGGCGCCGCCGAGAAGGCGTACCTGTTCGACCACATGTGGCGGCAGATCAAGCAGAAGTTCCTGGTCGCCGACCTCTACGGCGCCGACTGGGGCTATTACTACGACGTGTACCGCAAGTTCCTGCCCTACATGGCCAACAACTACGACTTCGCCGAGATGGTCAGCGAGATGCTGGGCGAGCTGAACGCCTCGCACACCGGCTGCTATTACAACCCGCCGCGCGGGCCCGAGGCCGACGCCACCGCCTCGCTGGGCTTCTTCCGCGACTACGGCTACGCCGGACCGGGGATCAAGGTGGCGGAGGTGCTGGAGGGCGGCCCGCTGGACAAGGCCGGCCTGCGCATCCGCGCCGGCCATGTCATCGAGAGGATCGACGGCACGGCCCTGGACGGCCGCTTCGACCATGCCCGGCTGCTGAACCGCAAGGCCGGCCAGCTCACCCTGCTCTCCGTCCTCGACCCGGCCACGAAGCAGCGCTGGGAGGAGGCGGTCAAGCCCGTCGCCCTGGCCGACGAGGCGCCGCTGCTGTACCGCCGCTGGGTGCGCGCCCGCCGCGCCGAGGTCGACCGCCTCTCGAACGGCCGCATCGGCTACGTGCACGTGCGCGGCATGAACGACGCCAGCTACCGCACGGTCATCGAGGAGGCGCTCGGCCTGGCCATCGACAAGGAGGCGCTGATCGTCGACACGCGCTTCAACGGCGGCGGCAACCTCCACGACCAGCTGGCCGACTTCCTCGCCGGCAAGAAGGTCTTCGACATCGTTCCCCGCGGCCAGCTCATCGGCTACGAGCCCTACGGCAAGTGGATCAAGCCCTCCATCGTGCTCATGGGCGAGGGCAACTATTCCGACGCCCACCTCTTCCCGGTCGAGTACAAGATCCGCGGCATCGGCAAGACGCTGGGCATGCCTGTGCCCGGCACCGGCACCTTCGTGTGGTGGGAGCGGCAGATCGATCCCAGCCTGCGCTTCGGCATCCCCCAGGGCGGCTGGCGCACGCCCGACGGCAAGCTGTGCGAGAACAACCAGCTCGAGCCCGACGTCCTCGTGCGCAACGAGCCCGACGTCCTGGCGCAGGGCCGCGACCAGCAGATCGAGGCGGCGGTAGCGGAGCTACTAAAAGAAACGAAATAATGGGCTAAGTGACACGTGACAAGTAACGAGTGACAAGGGAAGAAAGCTGCAAGAGATCGAACCATGCTGCTCCTCGTCACTTGTCACTCGTCACTCGTCACTTAGATTGATCCCGGATAGGCGTTGGGTTGCCTAACGCCCCGCCGCGGGCTAGAATGAGCCATGGAAAGAAGGGCCCTGGGCAACGCCACGCTCGTCTTTGACGCCCTGGACCGCGAGGCGGCCGGCCGCATCGGCGTTGCCGCCGGGGAGGGGCTGCGCCTGGCCCGCGAGCGCTGGGGGCTGAGGCCGCCGGACGAGCTCCAGGTCCATGCCATGACCTCCTGGCCGGGATTCCTTTTCCGTGCCGCCCCCTGGTTCTGGCGTCCCTGGCTGCTCCTCTTCTTCCCTCTCTGGGTCGGCCGCGTCGCGCGCATGTGGCGGATCGCAGGCGGCTGGACCCAGCGCTTCGGGAAGCGCTCCGCGGTGGGGGTCAAGCCGCCGCGGCTGCTGCACGAGGCCGACCGCTCCCTGGGCGAGCGGCTGTTCCTCGCCGAGCCCGACATGGACCGCAAGGTGCGCCAGATCGCCGTCCACGAGACGGTCCACGCCTGCTCGCTCCATCTCCGCCTGCCGGCCTGGCTCAACGAGGGGCTGGCGATGGCTGCCGTCGACGGCGCGGCGGGCAAAATGACCGTGCGCGGCGACTCCCTGTCCCTGCTGGCCCAGGACGGCCCCGGCCGGCGCGCCGGCGGCGGTCACGACGGCCGCCGCACCCCCCCGCCCTTTCGGCGCGGCGCCGAGGCGTTCCTGCGCGTCTACGCCCAGGGCTATTGGCGGGTGCGTTTCCTGGAGGAGACGAAGCCCGGGCTGCTGAAGGAGCTCCTGAGGGAAAAGCGCCGGAGCCGCGCATGGCTCCCGGCGATTGCCCACGCCCTGGGCATCGCCGATTCGGGCGGGTCCGAGCTGGACCGGCAGGTAGTCGAGTATTTCAGTAAAAAACAATAGCAACAAGTGACGAGTGACAAGTGACGAGGAACAGCGATGAAATGAATTCTAATGAATTGCCGATTCCGGATGGCAGGCGTTTATTTATCAGCCGCCTGTTCCTTGTTGTCGGCTCGTCACTCGTTTCCTGTCACTTGGTACCCGTCACGTAGTTCGATACACGTAGGGCACAAGGAAAGCAAACGAACACGAGTGGGGATTTGGGAATGGCTCGCTACTTGTCACTCGTCACTTGTCACTTGTCACCTAGATTTTTCTTCTTTTTGAATAATCTCTTCAGCGAGCCCTTGTCCAGCCCGCCGGTGACCACGTAGAAGGCGGGAACGACCACCAGGCTCAGCACCGTCGACAGCACCAGTCCGCCGATGATGGCGATGGCCATGGGCATGCGGAT
>DAHVOV010000383.1 GCA_027318645.1 Candidatus Aminicenantota bacterium | reverse complement strand
GCTCTACTCGCCGGTGCGCTTCGGGCCGCAGGCGCTGATGTACAACTACACCGGCGACATGACCGACTACCAGCAGGCCTACACGCAGCTGCAGGGGATCGAGCCGGTCATCGCCGACCTCTCGCTCAGCCTGATCCCCGGCGAGAACCCGGGCATGGCGCCGTCGCTGGCCTCCGAGGCGCTGCTCTCCACCAAGATCCCGGTGGCGCCGGTCAAGAAGGTCAAGACCGCCTACGCCGAGAAGATGCTGCGCTACAAGGACATGATCGAGATGGACTACACGGCCAACTACATCGAGAACGGCAAGATGACGGCCGTGGTGCGCGACCCGCGCACGGAGATCGCCTTCGTCCATTACCTGATCGAGCCCAAGCGCCTCACGCTGGAGGCCTACGAGGGCCGCTACTATACCACGCTGGAGGTGTTCGGCAGCGTCGCCGACATGGAGGGCCGCCCCGTCTTCCAGATCAACAAGTCGGTGCCCATCGAGCTCAGCCAGGAGCAGATGCAGCGCATCCAGGACAAGCTCTTCAGCTTCCAGGACATGTTCCCGCTGGTCCCCGGCCGCTACCGCCTGACGGTGCTGCTGAAGAACACCGTCTCGCGCGAGTTCACCTCCATCGAGGATACCCTCGACGTGCCCGAGAAGCCGGCGACGGGGATCGCCACGCTGTTCCTGGCCAACAAGCTGGTGGAGAACTCGAGCTACCGCGGCCAGAGCAAGCCCTTCCTGCTCGACGACCGCCAGCTGGTGCCCTCGCCGCGCAACGACTTCACCCAGAACGACACCCTGTACCTGTTCTGCCAGCTGGCCGGCGTCGGCGACGAGCTGCGCCGGGACGGCTCGCTGCGCGTCGAGATCCTGCGCGAGGACGCCGTCGCCCGGAAGCAGGAGCGGCGCCTCCCCGACGTTCCCCAGTTCCCCGACGTGCTGGAGCGCTTCCCGCTGACGGGCCTGGCGCCGGCGAACTACGTCGCCCGCGTGACCCTGCTGTCCGCCCAGGGCCAGGCGCTGGCCGCGGACGAGGCGCCGTTCTACATCACGCCGGTGGCCGGCCTGCCCCGGCCGTGGGTGCTCTCGCTGCCGCAGCCGTCGAGCGCGGCGCCGCAGTACTGGAACGACCTGGGCAACCAGTACCTGCTGCTGGGCCGCAAGGCCGAGGCCCGCGAGCGGCTGGAGCGCGCCTACCACCTGGCGCCGCAGACGCCGCGCTTCGTGCTGGACTTCTGCCGCATCCTGATGGAGCAGCGCGACTTCCGCCAGGCCAGGGACGTGGCCCTGCGCGCCTTCCAGAGCCAAAGCAAGGACGAGTTCCTGCTGCCGCTGGCCCAGGCCGCCCAGGCGCTGGGCGAGCACCGGGAGGCCGCCGAATATTACGCTCGCCACATCGCCCACGCCGGCCCCAGCGTGCGCACGTTGAACGCGCTGGGCGAGTGCCAGCTCGCCGCCGGCGACCGCAACGGGGCGCTGCAGTCCTGGGAGAAGTCGCTGCAGCTCGACGACAAGCAGGCGCAGCTCAAGGAACGAGTCGCTGCCCTGAAGAGAGGCACGCCATGAAGCCCATCCGCTGCATCCTGCTGGTAGCGCTGCTGGCCTCCGCCGCCGGCTGCGCCGCCGGCCGCAAGGCCGTGCGCACCCTGCCGCAGGCCGACCGCGACTTCCTGTCCGAGGTCCGCTATATCATCAGCAAGCAGGAGCGCAAGGTCTTCTACACCCTGGGACCCGAGGAGCGGGAGCGCTTCATCGAGGAGTTCTGGAAGAAGCGCGACCCCTCGCCCGCCACCGACGAGAACGAGTTCCGCGACGAGTACTACCGCCGCATCGACTACTCCAACCGCATCTTCCGCGAGGGGACCTCGGGCTGGACCACCGACCGCGGCCGCGCCTACATCCTGCTGGGCGAGCCGGAAAGGCGGCTCACCTATCCCATGGGCTACAGCTTCTACGAGCGGCCGATGGAGATCTGGTACTACCGCTACTTCACGCTGCTCTTCATCGACTACACGTTCACCGGCGTCTACAAGCTGGACACGCAGAGCGCCCAGACCCTCGGCGTCATGACCAGCACGCAGATGGGGCTGAAGCCCCGGGTCAGCGCCCCCCAGCAGGTCGTCTTCGACTTCGCGCTGCGGGTCGAAACGCCGGCCGCCGGCGAGGGGACGCTGCTCATCGACGTCCCCTACGAGCGGCTGAACATGGTCCAGGAGCAGGGGAGCCCGCTCATCGGCACCACGCTGAAGATCGACGCCCGGGTCCTCGACGAGGGCGGCCGGGAGGTCCTGCGTCGCCAGCAGGACCGCCCGGTCTCGCTAGAGGCCGGCAACCTCGACGCCCTGGGCAAGGCGCTGGGCATCCGCCTGGAGCTGAAGCTGGCCCCGGGCCGCTACTCGGCGCAGGTCACCCTGGTGAACACCGCTGACGCCAGCCAGGTCAGCAAGACGATAAAATTCAAGCTGTAGGCAGCGAAAGAAGGAGGGATTGCATGAATAGTCAATCTTGGATCAAGCGCGCCGCCGTCGCCGCGGCGCTGTCGCTCCTGGCCGCGGGGCTGTGCGCCCAGGCCGGGCAGGGCCGCGGCCGCCTGACCGGCACGGTCATCGACGAGACGGGCAAGCCCATCGCCAAGGCCACGGTCTCGCTGGAGTTCGAGAACAGCGGCAAGAAGTTCGAGGCCGTCAGCAACGAGAAGGGCGAGTGGGTCTTCATGGGGCTGGGCACCGGCCGAGCCAACCTGATCTTCGTCGCCGACGGCTTCCTGCCCGTCACCCAGCAGATCACCATCTCGCAGCTGCAGCGCAACCCGCCGGTGAACCAGGTGCTGAAGGTGGACACGGAGAAGAAGGCGCGCCTGAAGGACGAGGCGGCCATGGGCCAGCTCGAGCAGGGCAACAGCCTGTTCAACGAGCGCAAGTACCAGGAGGCGCTGGCCGTCTTCAACCAGTTCGCCGCCGACAACCCGGCCATCTACCACATCTACATGAACATCGGCGACTGCTACCGCGAGTTGCAGGACTTCCCCACCGCCATCAGCCAGTACCAGCAGGCCATCGACAAGGCCAAAGCCAACGCCGACGCCGTCATCCAGGCCAAGGGGCTGGCCTCCATCGGCGAGATCCACCTGCGCCAGAATGACTTCAAGACCGCCCAGGATTTCTTCAGGCAGTCGCTCGACCTGAACCCCAAGGACGAGGTGCTGGCCTACAACGTGGCCGAGATCTACTTCAACAACCAGAAGGTGGACGAGGCCATCCAGTACTACAACCTGGCGACGCAGATCAAGCCCCAGTGGGGGACGCCGCACCAGAAGCTGGGCTACGCCTACCTGAACAAGGCCGACTACGCGAAGGCGATCGCCAGCTTCAAGAAGTTCCTGGAAGTGGAGCCCAACTCCGACCAGGCGCCGGTGGTGCAGGCGGTCATCGATTCGCTGACCAAGATCAAGTAACGGCCCGCTAACGGGGGCGTTCCGCCTTCCACGCCTTCAGGGCGCGGAGGGCGGCCTGCTTCCGCTCCTCGTCCAGCTGTCCCGCCGGGGCGGCCAGCGCCTTCTCCATGCCGGCGACTGCCTGCTCCATCTTGCCGGTGCGCGCCAGGAGCAAGGCATAGTCGAACCAGCGCGGCGCCGTGGGCTCGATCCCGACCAGGCGGGCCAGCAGCGCCTCGGCGCGCGCGTCGTCGCCATCGTCGACGAAGAGCATAGCGGCGGTGAAGAGCAGGTCGGGATCGCTTTCACCCTCGGGGGCGGCCAGCAGAGGCACCAGCGTTTCCAGGGCGCCGCGGCGATCGCCCAGCTTCAGGCGCGCCTGCAGGACCTTTTTCCCCAGCGAGTAGTTGTTCCGCTCCTCGGCCTGCGCCC
>DAHVOV010000368.1 GCA_027318645.1 Candidatus Aminicenantota bacterium | reverse complement strand
CTGCAGCTCGTTCGCCAGCCGGTCGCGGTCGTTGGAAAAGGCGTTCTCCGACAGCTCGCCGCCGAAGTCGAGCAGGTTGAACAGCGAGAGCTCCAGCCGTCCCCGGCGCCCGAACAGCGACAGGTCGTAGCCCAGCTTGAGGTTGAAGTCCCAGACGCAGTCCTCCCTGGGGCCGCCCTTGCGGGAATGCTCGTCCTCGGCCTTGATCGTGTGGTAGGTGATGAGCCACTGGCCGTCGAGCGGGCGCGCGTCGAGGAAGGCGAAGGGGTTGCCGTCGCGGTACTTGACGCTGCCGCCCAGGAAGAGGCGGCGCGCCAGGTAATAGCCGAGATGGATGCGGGCGACGAAGGCGCGGTCGCCGTCGACGCGGCCGAAGCCGTTGATCCATGAGTTGGGCGAGGCCTGGCTCTCGGAGATGACGCCGACATCGTTGGCCTCGGGGCCGTTGCCGAAGGCGGTGTGGCCCATGCCCATATGCGCCATGAAGGAGAAGGAGAAGTACCAGCGCCGCTCCCGCTCGCCGTGGACGCGCAGCAGGAACTCGGCGTAGAAGGGGTCGCGGGCGAATGGGGCGTTGCCCAGCTCGTAGCCCGTCGCCGGCCGGTCCAGGACGTAGTAGTCCGTGCCGCCGATCTCCTCGTCATGCCCGTATTCCCCGGCGTACGACACCCAGAGCGGCCGCATGATGCGCTTGTACAGCCCCTTGACGTCCAGCTGGAAGCGCTTCGATATCGGGGCGGTGAAGAGCAGCTCCAGCCGCCGGCGCCGGCTCGGCTTGAGGCCATCGGCGGCGGCATGGCTGGCGCCGCCGCTCAGCGCGACCAGCTCCCCCTGCTCGCCCTCCTGGAACAGGCCGTCGCGGTTGCCGTCGCTCCAGTAGCGGACCTCGGCGCCGGGACGGCGCGTCTCCAGGAAGTCGCTGGCGCCGGCGCCCAATTCGTACGGCAGGTCGCCGAAGGACAGGGATACCCGCGTCCGGCGCCCCGCCTGGAAACCGAGCCCGACCTCCCCGCCGGCCTGCAGGAAGCTCAAGGCGGCCGCCCCGCCCGGGAAGCCGAGCCGCTGGTGCTGGACGAAGAGCTTGGCCTGCAGGTCGAACTTCCCTCCCAGGTCGGCGCGCAGCAGCGAACCCGCCGTCGCCGCCTGCCGGTCGTGGCGGTAGGAGGCGGTCGTGCCGGGCCACAGGTAGACCAGGTAGGGGCGGCCGTCGAACAGGACGGCGTTGTGCATGCCGCTCGTTTCGTCCGCGCGGGTGAACACGGCCGCCAGGTCGAGGAAAGGCCGCAGCCGGGCCTCGCGCCCCAGCAGGCGGAGGCGCAGCTCCCGCTCGACGGACAGGCGCAGGGTGTCGGCGCTGAATTCCCCCTGCCGCTCGAAGGGGAAGAACGCCTGGCCGTCGACGTCCTTCAGGTCCTTGGCGGCGTCGGCGACGAACGGCCGCAGCTCCTGGCGCTCATGGAGCCAGGTGAGG
Organism: Candidatus Aminicenantota bacterium; assembly: GCA_027318645.1. Classification (GTDB taxonomy): domain Bacteria; phylum Acidobacteriota; class Aminicenantia; order UBA2199; family UBA2199; genus UBA2199. The sequence goes on along the minus strand of DAHVOV010000368.1, from coordinate 141 downwards.
GAGGCGGTGAGCGCCCGCCCCGACCAGGAGGCGCCGGCCAGCCACAAGAGGGCGTCCTGGGCGTAGGTCTCCTGGGGAAGGCGGCCGGTCTCGGCGAAGAGGTTGCCGCGCTCGAGCGAGTTCAGCACCAGGTCGACGTCC
>DAHVOV010000366.1 GCA_027318645.1 Candidatus Aminicenantota bacterium | reverse complement strand
GACGATCAGGAATGCGGGCAGCAGGATGCTGCCGATCCAGTCGACGCGGGCGAAGGGATTGTCTGCCGAGCGCTGCCGCGAGGCGGCCTCATTGTCGCCGAGGCGGGCCTCGGTCTCGAAGTCCCCGGCGTGGGCGACGCGGTCGATGAAGGCCGCGGGAATGCCGTCGCGCCGGAGGCCGGCGGCGACACCGTCGAAGAGCGCCTCCCCGGCGTCGGGGCGCGCCGCGCCGCTCAGGCAGCGGAACAGCGGCTCCGCCCAGCCCTCGGCGCGGTGGAGCAGGAAGACGATCTCGCCGTCGGCGACCTCGAGATCGAGCGAATCCAGGCCGTGCTCGCCGGCGGCCAGGCTGAGGTCGCGGATGGCGATCATGGGCGGACGATCTGCCGCCGCAGCGGGCGGTAGGTCACGACGAGGACGGCGGCGCCGTACAGAATGACGGCCAGGACGCCGAGCCAGAATGTCCGCGGCAGGCGGCTGCGCGAATGGAACACGTTCTCGTCCGCCTTGACGAACGTTTCCATGGGCTGGTCGACGTCGGCGTAGCGCCGGGCCAGATAGAACTGGATGAAGCGGTTGCGCAGCGTCATGATGTAGTCCATGAAGTCGAGATAGCCGTAGTAGCCCTTGCCCGAGGCCTCGCCGGCGAGGAAGTGGTAATAGGAGGTGGGGAGGAAAAGGGACTGGCGCTCATGCCCGCGGATCACCCGCTCGATCTCCCGAAGGTACTTCGTCTCCAGCGCCGAGTTCATCAGGTAGCTGCTGTTGATGAACTGCACGGCGAACTGCTTCTGCATGCGCCGGATCTGGTCGAGGGGCGTGCGCGGGTTCACCTTCAGGTAGTCGCGGAACTTCTTCTCCAGGGCCATCAGGGCGCGGAACTTCTCCAGGTTGACTTTCTCGGCCGGCGCCAGCGACTGCGAGCGGTTGAACACGCTGACGCGGCTGGCCTCGGGCACCAGGAAGACGCACACGAACCAGACCACGAAGAACCAGAGGAAGAACACCCTGCGGAAGCGGAGCAGCACGGTGGTCAGCTGGCCGACGAGGTAGATGAGGTCGAGGAGCAGCACCAGGAACAGCAGGTAATGGAGGAAGACCGAGCGCTCGGCGGCGGAGAACGCGATGCCGCCGAGCCGGACGCCGGCGGCGCATCCCAGCCCCAGCAGGACGAAAAAGAGGTCCAGCCAGAGCAGCCTGGCGGCGGTGGTCAGGGCGTAGAGCCTTGCCAGGGGGATGCGGCCGGCCATGAAGCGCAGGTACGGGGGGCTGACCAGGGCCAGGTGGCCGAAGTAGAGCATGATCAGCGAGCCGAACACGAACAGGATGCCGGCGAAGTCCTTGAAATAGCCGCGGTTGAGGAACAGCCGGTTGCCCTTCAGCGAGCTTTCGACCTTGATCACCTCGAAGCCGTCGATGTTGCTCTCCACGTCCAGCAGGACGTTGCTGTTGACAAAAAAGACGTTGATCGCGGAGGCTTCATACAAAGCCGGAACCCGAATGCGCCGACCTGCGCGTAGGTCGCGAATTGAACGGCTTTCTCCCTCTCGAAACTGATGAAAAAGCGCTTGTCGCGCTGGAAGCTGCGGAACTCGTTCAGGCCGGACCAGCTGAAATATGCGGCAAAGAGGACGAGGAATCCGAAAAAGAAGAGGTTCCTGCGTTCGCCGAAGATCCTCCGTCCCTCAAAGCGCAGAAAAGCGAGCATGCTCCATCATAGCAGAACCGCAGTCAAAGGGACAAGCGGCCGGCGACCTTGGCGCGGTCGGCCGGCCGCCCGCATCCTTGCGTCAGATCTTGTAGAAGACCAGCGAGGCGTAGTTGCCGAAGAGCAGGGTCTTGTTGTACTGCTGCAGCAGCGCCCAGAGCACGCCGTTGTCCGAGCGCTTGCCGGCCAGCAGGTCGGCGCGGATGCGCTGCAGGGTGCCCAGCAGCTCCTGCAGGTTGCCGGCGTGGCGGTGGTAGAAGCCCAGGACGTTGCCCTTGCCCAGCA
>DAHVOV010000362.1 GCA_027318645.1 Candidatus Aminicenantota bacterium | reverse complement strand
GACGGCTGCCCGTTTTAATGGTATATTGGCCACCTGACGACCGTCCGGGGCCATGGTTTAATGGGAGAACGCGACCTTCGCAAGGTTGAGATGGCGGTTCGATTCCGCCTGGCTCCATAGTGAACTTTCCGAACTTGGCGTACGGCGTACGGTATACGGTTGACGGCAAAGAGCTATTTAACAACCCGAATTTGGCATACGGTTGACGGTGAAAACCCCATTCAATATCCCAAACAATGGGTACGACAATTTCATAACAGCGCTGTTGCCGTACGCCGCAAACCGTATACCGCATACCAAGGTCATGTTCGTGCCGTTGCCTTACGCCGTACGCCGCACGCCAAGTTCATGGAACTATCGTGTCCGCTATTTCGTAGTACAGGTGCCAAATCAATAGGAGGTTACTAGTGCAAAAAATCAAGGCAAGAAAGCTGCCGGGGATCTTCCTGCTGGCAGCCGCGACGGTCATGCTCCTGGCCGGCCCGCTGGCCGCCGACGAGGGCATGTGGACCCTGGACAACCCGCCCCTGAAGCAGCTGAAGGAAAAATACGGCTTCGAGCCCACCGCGGCGTGGCTCGAGCACGTCCGCCTCTCCTCGGTGCGCGTCGGCGACGGCGGCTCGGGCTCGTTCATCAGTCCCAACGGCCTGGTGCTGACCAACCACCACGTGGCGCTGGGCCAGCTGCAGAAGGTTTCCACCCCGCAGAAGAACTACGTGGCCGACGGCTTCTACGCCCCCGCCCTGGCCGATGAGCTCCCCTGCCCCGACCTGGAGCTCAACGTCCTCATCTCCATGGAGAACGTCACCGCCAAGGTGCTGGCCGCGGTCAAGAAGGGCATGGACCCGGTGAAGGCCCTGGCGGCCAAGAAGGCCGCCATCGCCGAGATCGAGCGCCTCAGCCTGAAGAAGACCAAGCTGCGCTCCGACGTGGTCTCCCTCTACCAGGGCGGCGAGTACTGGCTCTACCGCTACAAGAAATACACCGAGGTGAAGCTGGTCTTCGCCCCCGAGCAGCAGGCGGCGTTCTACGGCGGCGACCCCGACAACTTCACCTACCCGCGCCACGACCTCGACATGGCCATCTTCCGCGCCTATGAGAACGGCAAGCCGGCCAAGGTCAGCCATTTTCTGAAGTGGAGCGCCAACGGCGCCGCCGAGAACGAGCTGGTCTTCGTCTCCGGCCACCCCGGTTCGACCAACCGCCTGATGACCCTGGCCCAGCTCCAGTTCTCCCGCGAATACGGCTACCCGCTGCGCATACAGTCCATGAAGCGCATGCTGGGCGTGGCCCACGCCTATGCCGCCAAGGGCCCCGAGGAGGCGCGCCAGGCCGCCGGCATGATCTTCGGCATCGAGAACGGCCTCAAGGTCTCCAGCGGCGAGTACGACGGCCTGAAGGCCCCCGGCATCCTGGAGAAGAAGGCCGCCCAGGAGGCCGAGTTCCGCAAGCTGATCGCCGCCAACCCGCAGTGGCAGGCGCAGTACGCCTCCGCCTGGGACGACATCGCCTCCGCCATCGAGAAGCAGAAGCCGCGCATGAAGGAAATGAACTACCGCCGTGCCCCGGGCATGCGCCTGGGCGCCATCGCCCTGCAGGTCGTGCAGCTGGCCGCCGAGCTGCAGAAGCCCGACGGCGAGCGCCTGGACGGCTACCATACCGCCGAGCTCGAGTCGCTGCGCTTCCGCCTCTTCTCCCCCGCCCCCATTTACCCCGGGCTGGAGGAGGCGATGGCCGTCGACTCCATGAAGCTGATGCTCGAGGAGCTCGGCGCCGATGACCCCTACGTCAAGGCCTGCCTGGACGGCAAGACCCCCGAGGAGGCGGCCCAGGCGCTGGTGGCCGGCACCAAGCTGGCCGACCCGGCCCTGCGCCGGAAGCTGGTCGACGGCGGCCCCGCCGCGGTGGCCCAGTGCAGCGATCCCTTCATCGTGCTGGCGCGCAAGCTGGACCCCATCATCCGCGAGATGCGCAAGTGGCAGGAGAACGAGATCGAGAGCGTGACGCGCCCCGCCGGCGAGAAGATCGGCCAGGCGCGCTTCGCCGTCTACGGCAAGAACGCCTATCCCGACGCCACCTTCACCCTGCGCCTCTCCTACGGCGCCGTCAAGGGCTATCCCATGAACGGCACCCTCGCCCCCTACAAAACCACCTTCTACGGCCTGTACGACCGCGCCGCCTCCTTCGATAACCAGTTCCCCTTCAACCTGCCCAAGCGCGTCGCCGACGCCCGCGACCGGCTCGACCTCTCCACCCCGCTGAACTTCGTCTGCACCGGCGACATCATCGGCGGCAACTCCGGCTCGCCCGTGATCAACGCCGCCGGCGAGCTCGTCGGCCTGGTCTTCGACGGCAACGTCGAGAGCTTCATGGGCCGCTTCTTCTACGACGACACGGCCAACCGCACCGTCTCGGTGTGCAGCCAGGCCATGATCGAGGCCATGA
>DAHVOV010000360.1 GCA_027318645.1 Candidatus Aminicenantota bacterium | reverse complement strand
GGACGTCGCGGGCCTCGCCGAGGATGCGGTCGATCAGTTCGTCGTCCAGGAGCCTGAGCCGGGGTTTCAGGGCCATGCGGCGCCTCCTCCGCCCGTTCGGGGCGGGTCAGCGAACCCCTGCGCCGGGGCAAGCTGGGGGGGGAATTATAGTGAAACCATCCCCGGCTGTCAATCAGCGGGCGATGCGGCCCAGGGCGTCGAGGAAGCGCTCTACGTCCTCCCCGTCGTTGTACAGCGAAAGGCCGGCGCGCACTGCGCCGCCGCGGTCGCCCAGCCCGAGGAAGCGCATGGCCTCCCAAGCGTAGTAGTCGCCATCCCAGACCTGGATGCCCTCAACGCCCAGCCGCTCGGCGACCTGTGCCGGCGCATGCCCCTCCAGGTTGAAGCAGGCCGTCGGCGTCCGCTCGCCCAGGCGCGCGGGGTCGGCGATCCCGTACAGTCTCAGCCCCTTGATCTTCAGCAGGCCGTCGAGCATGCGGGCGAAGAGCCGGGTCTCATGCTCGCGGACGGCGGCCAGCGCCTGCTTCAGCCGCCGCCGCCGGCCATCGGGGTATTCGCGGAAGGCGTCGCCGGAGCCCAGGCCGGCGAGGAAGTCGACGGCGGTGGCGACGCCGGCGATGTTCTCGTGGTTCTTCGTCCCGGTCTCGAAGCTGTCCGGGGCATGGCCGGGCGACGGGCGCACCTTGTAGGGGGCCAGTTGCTCCAGGACCTCGCGCTTGCCGTAGAGGACGCCCGAATGCGGGCCGTAGAACTTGTAGGGCGAGCAGGCCAGCAGGTCGCAGTCGAGGAGCTGGACGTCGATGGCGCGGTGCGGCGCGAAGTGCACGGCGTCGACGAAGGCCAGCGCCCCGACCCGGTGGGCGGCGGCGATGACGGCCGGCAGGTCGTTGACCGTGCCGAAGGCGTTGGAGGCGCCGCCGACGGCCACCAGCCGCGTCCGCCCCGTGACCGCCTCCCGCAGCCCCTCCAGGCGCAGCGTGCAGTCGGAGGGAGAGAACTCCAGCCAGCGCACCGTCACGCCGCGCTCCTGTAGGTGGAGCCAGGGGGCGACGTTGGCGTCGTGGTCCAGGCGCGTCACCACCACCTCGTCGCCCGGCTTCAGGCCGCGGGCCAGGGCGCGGGACAGGTGCAGGGTCAGGGAGGTCATGTTGGCGCCGAACACGATCTCGTCGCGCGAGCGGGCGTTGAGCAGGTCGGCCATGGCCTCGCGGCCGGCGGCGATGACCGCGTCGCTGCGCCGCGAGAAGGCGAACGGACCGTGCTCGTTGGCGTTGGCCTCGCGGTAGTACGCCGCAACGGCGTCGATCACCTCCTGCGGCACCTGGGTGCCCCCGGGGCCGTCGAGGAAGACGGTCCCCGAGGAAAGCGCCGGGAAGCGCCGGCGCGCGCGGGCGAAGAGGTCGTCCATGTTCCCTCCTGGTTTCATCGCGGTCATTTCCGGCGCTCCGGGGACAGGTTGCGGCAGGCGACGGCGGCGATGGCCTCGCCGATGCTGATCGACGCCGTGGCCGCCGGCGACGGGGCGTTCAGCACGTGCACCATGCGCTCCGCCTCGCGGATGCAGAAGTCGTCGAGCAGGCGGCCACGGCCGTCCAGGGCCTGGGCACGCACGCCGGCGCCCCCCGGCGCCAGGTCCTCCGGCAGCATGGCCGGGACCAGCCGCTGCAGCGCCTGGACGAAGGCCTTCTTGGAGAAGGAGCGGTAGAACTCGCCGAGCCCCATGCGCCAGTGCTTCAGCCCCATGATCCAGAAGCCGGGATAACCCGCCATGCGCGCCGTGTCGCGCAGGGAAAAGCTGGTCTTGGCGTAGCCGTGGCGCCGGAACGCCAGCACGGCGTTGGGGCCGGCCTCGACCCCGCCGCCGACGCGGCGGGTGAAATGGACCCCCAGGAAGGGGAAGCGTGGGTCGGGCACCGGGTAGATGAGGCCGCGCACCAGCGGGCGGCGTGCCTCGGCCAGCTCGTAGTATTCCCCGCGGAAGGGGACGATCTGCAGCCCCGGCCGGACGCCGCACATGCGGGCGACCCGGTCCGACTGCAGCCCGGCGCAGTTGACCAGGCCGCGGCAGCCGACCTCGCCGGAGGGCGAGACCAGCCGCAGCCCGGCGCCGTCGCGGCGGCAGCCGCGCACCGGGAAGCCCAGGCGGATCTCGCCGCCGCCCTCGCGGACGATGCGGGCGTACTCGGCGCAGACCCGCTCGTAGTCGACGATGCCCGTCTCGCCCACCCACAGGCCGGCCAGGCCGTCCACGGCGGGCTCGTATTCCTTCAGCTCCTCGCGCCCCAGGCGGCGGAGCTGGCGCAGGCCGTTGGCCCTCCCCTTCTCCTCAAGGGCGGCCAGGGCCGGCAGCTCCGCCTCGCGCGTGGCCACGACCAGCTTGCCGCAGGCCTCGTGGACGATGCCGCGCTCCCGGCAGAAGCGGTAGAGCGCCTCGCGGCCGGCGACGCAGTTCCTCGCCTTAAGCGATCCGGGCTTGTAGTACAGGCCCGAATGGATCACGCCGCTGTTGTGGCCCGTCTGATGGGCGGCGAGCCGGTCCTCGGCCTCGAGCACGACGATCGAGCGCACGCCGGCGCGGACCAGCGCCATGGCCGTGGCCAGGCCGACAACGCCGCCGCCGATCACCGCCACGTCGTAGATCCGCTCGCCCATTGCCTTTACTCCCTGTCTTCCGCGTT
>DAHVOV010000354.1 GCA_027318645.1 Candidatus Aminicenantota bacterium | reverse complement strand
AATTTTAGTCTTACGAGAGCGTAACCTTCTCTGAAAATTCGTTTTGGCTAATTCCAAGAAAAGGGCTTTTGCACTTTTGCCATTCCCTTTTGCTTTTTTAGCGCCTTTTCTCACTATACCCCTCTACCCCTTTACCTCATTTATCGCTCCCCCCTTTATCCTGCTTCCGGCCGGTCGCAGCGGCCGAAGCGCTATTGACAGGCGTGCGCGATTTTGTTACATTGGCCCCTGACAGGGGTCTATAGCTCAACGGCTAGAGCTGCCGGCTCATAACCGGCTGGTTCCAGGTTCGAATCCTGGTAGGCCCAGTAATAGCGTGCGGATAAGGAGCTTGCTTGAAAGAAGGACTCGACATTTTGTACGCGCTGCAGCTGAAGGACGACCAGCTCAAGGAGATCGACGTCGTCATCCAGGAGATCCCCCTCAAGATCAAGGAGCTCGAGAACGAGCGCGACTCCCGCTCCGACATGATCGAGAAGGCCAAGAAGAAGCTGCAGAACAACAGCGAGGAGCGCAAGAAGCTGGAGCGGGAGATCGTCGCCATCCGCGACAAGATCGCCAAGTACAAGGAACAGATGAAGAAGGTGACCACCAACAAGGAGTTCCAGGGCTTCAGCAGCGAGATCAAGTTCGAGGAGGCCAACATCGTCGGCGTCGAGGAGAAGATCATCGAGAAGATGATCGAGTCCGACGAGATCATGAACGGCATCCGCGACGCCGAGAACGAGTTCAGGAAGATCGCCGACGCCTACAACCAGCAGATCAAGGACATGCTCGCCAACCTCGACTACCACAAGAACAAGCTGGCCGAGGAGACGCGCAACAAGAAGGAGCTGCGCACCAAGACCGATGCCAAGCTGCTCAAGGTCTACGACAGCCTCTTCGTCAAGAAGGCCGGCAAGGTCGTCTCCTTCGTGCAGACCGACTTCTGCGGCGTGTGCAACATCAAGATCCGCCCCCAGATGCTGAGCGAGCTGATCCTCTCCGACGACCTGATGATCTGCGAGAGCTGCGGGCGCATCCTGTTCAAGAAGATCGCCGCAGAGGCGGAATCCTGACCCCGCCCGCCGCGGCTGGCGCGCGCATGAACGAGAGAGAACGGACCGAGCTCCGCGAGACGGCCCGGCGCATGCGCCGGCACATCGTGCGCATGATCGGCCGCGCCGCCTCCGGCCATCCCGGCGGCTCGCTGTCGGCGGTGGAGATCGTGGCCTCGCTGTACTTCCGCGAGATGCGCCTCGACCCCGCTGATCCCGCCCTCCCCGACCGCGACCGCTTCGTCCTCTCCAAGGGCCACGCCGCCCCGGTGCTGTACGCCGCCCTGGCCGAGCGCGGCTTCTTCCCCGTCTCCGACCTGGACGGCCTGCGCCAGGCCTCCTCCTGCCTGCAGGGCCATCCCCACCGCCTGGACACCCCCGGCGTGGAGGCCTCGACCGGCTCGCTGGGGCAGGGGCTCTCCATGGCCTGCGGCATGGCCCTGGGCCTGCGCCTGGCGGGCAGCCCGGCCCGCGTCTTCGCCCTCATCGGCGACGGCGAGTCGCAGGAGGGGCAGATCTGGGAGGCGGCCATGACCGCCGGCTTCCGCCGGCTGTCCAACCTCTGCGTCTTCCTGGACTACAACGACCTGCAGATCGACGGCCGCGTCAGCGCCATCAAGGACATCGCCCCGCTGCGCGACAAGTGGCAGGCCTTCCGCTGGCGGGTCGAGGAGATCGACGGCCACGACTTCGACCAGATCGCCGCCGCCCTGGCCGCCTTCGCCGGCGAGGCGGAGCGGCCCACACTGGTGGTCGCCCGCACCGTCAAGGGCAAGGGAGTGTCCTTCATGGAGAACAACGTCGCCTTCCACGGCCAGGCGCCCAACGCCCAGGAGCTGGAGCAGGCGCTGCGGGAGCTCGGCGATGGCCGCTGAGAGCCTGCGCAACGCCTACGGCCAGACGCTGCTGCGCCTGGGGCGCGGGAACCCCGACCTGGTCGTGCTCGACGCCGACCTGGCCAAGTCCACCCAGACCCAGGTCTTCGCCAAGGAGTTCCCCGGCCGCTTCCTCGACATGGGGCTCGCCGAGCAGGACATGGTGTCCACGGCGGCCGGCATCGCCCTCACCGGCAAGACGGTGTTCGCCAGCTCCTTCTGCGCCTTCCTGATCGGCCGCGCCTTCGACCAGGTGCGCCAGTCGGTGTGCTACAACCGCGCCAACGTCAAGCTGGTCGGCACCCACGCCGGCCTGGGCGTCGGCGAGGACGGCGCCACCCACCAGGCGCTGGAGGACGTGGCCCTGGCCCGCACCCTGCCCGGGCTGACCGTCATCGTCCCGGCCGACGCCGTCGAGACGGTGGGCGCCGTCGAGTACGCCGCCGCCACCCCCGGCCCGTTCTTCATCCGCCTGACCCGCGGCAACCTGCCGACCTACCTCCCCGCCGGCCACCGCTTCGAGCCCGGCCGCGCCCCGCTGCTGCGCGAGGGCGGCGACGTCGCGCTGGTGGCCATGGGGGCCATGGTCGAGAAGGCCATGCAGGCGGCCGATCTCCTGGCCGGGCGCGGCGTGGCCGCGGCGGTCCTGGATTTTTCCAGCCTGCAGCCGCTGGACGGCGAGGCGCTGCTGCGCTGGGCGCGCCGGACGGGCCATGTGCTCACCGTCGAGGACCACTCGGTCCGCGGCGGCCTGGGCGGCGCCTGCGCCGAGTTCCTGGCCCAGCACCATCCGGTGCCGATGACGCTGATGGGCATGGACGGCCAGTTCGGGCGCTCGGGCAAGCCCGAGGACCTCTACGCCTGCTTCCGCCTGACCGCGGCCGACGTCGCCGCCGCCGCGCAGCGCCTGCTCGAGCGATCGTGATCCAGTTCTTCCATGTCTACAAGCAGTACTTCCGCAGCAACGAGGCCCTGAGCGACATCAACCTCGCCATCGAGCGCGGCGAGTTCATCTTCCTCACCGGCGCCTCGGGCGCCGGCAAGTCGACGCTGCTCAAGCTGATCTACAAGGAGGAGGAGCCGACCAAGGGCCAGATCCTCATCGACTCGGTCAACAGCACCCTCATCCCCCCCGGGCGGCTCTACCGGCTGCGGCGGCAGATCGGCATCGTCTTCCAGGACTTCAAGCTGCTGATGAACCGCACCGTGCAGGAGAACGTGGCCGTGCCGCTGCTGGTGCGCGGCGAGCGGCGGGCGGCGATCGAGAACAAGGTGAACGGCACCCTGGCCCTGGTGGGCCTCAGCCACCGCAAGCGCTACCTGACGTCGCACATCTCCGGCGGCGAGCAGCAGCGCGTGGCCATCGCCCGCGCCGTCATCGGCAACCCCAAGATCCTCATCGCCGACGAGCCCACGGGCAACCTGGACACCGAGCTGTCCATCGAGATCATCCGCATCTTCGAGAAGATCAACGCCAGCGGCATCACCGTCATCATCGCCACCCACGACCTCAACCTGATCAACCTCTTCCCCAAGCGCATCATCAAGCTGGACAAGGGGCAGCTGGTCCTGGACCGCCCCGGCGAGGCGGGCTGACCATGCGCTTCCTGCGCCGGGCGCTGCAGCAGTCGCTGGCCAACATCCTGCGCAACAAGTCGGTCAACTTCCTCTGCCTGGGCATCATCGCCTTCACCCTGCTGGTGCCGGGGATCTTCGGCTTCGTCTCCTACCACCTCGACCGCTACATCGGCCGCCTGAGCGAGAACATCGAGGCCATCTTCTACCTGCGCGACGGCGTCGACGAGGCCGGCGTCGAGGCGCTGCTGCGCCGCGTCCAGGGCAGCCTGCTGGTGCGCGAGACGGGCTTCACCTCCCGCGAGCGGGCGCGCGCCGACTTCGCCCGCGAGTTCCCCGAGCTGGAGTACATCCTGGCCGAGTTCGCCGAGTCGCCTTTCCCGGCGTCGGTCCAGGCGCGCTTCCGCCCCGACGCCGGCGGCATCGTGGCCATCGAGTCCTTCATCCAGGACATCCGCCGCAGCCCGCTGGTCGAGAGCGTGCAGCTGAACATGGACTGGGCGCGCAAGATCGCCACCATCAAGCGCGTCGCCTCGTTCGCCGGGCTGTTCCTCAGCGCCATCCTGCTCATCGTCTCGGCCTTCATCATCTTCAACGTGGTCAAGCTCAACATCTTCTACCGCCGCGAGGAGATCACCATTCTGCGCCTGGTCGGCGCCACCGACGCCTACATCAAGGTCCCCTTCCTGCTCGAGGGGCTGATCCTGGGCTCGCTGGGGGGGCTGCTGGCCTGCGGGCTGCTGCTGCTGGCCGTGCGCGCCTTCCCGCTCTACGCCACGGCCATGTACCAGGTGGTGCGGCAGATGATCGACTTCCGCGTGCTGCCGCCGCGCCTCTTCCGCGAGCTGATCGCCACCGGGGCCGGCATCGGCCTGCTCGCCTCGTTCGTCTCCCTGCGCCGCTTCATCCGCCACACGCCGGGCTAGAGGCCAATTAAAAAGTAACCAGAACTGTTCGGTGGCTTTCAGTACGTCGGTCCTTCAAGGTTCCACGCAGCGAACAATAAAGATCCGGAACTTGTCAGAGCTTACAGTCCGACGGACCTTCAAGGCTTCACTAGCATAACTTTGCAATTCAAAACTTTCGACAAACTTGCAGTCCGACGGTCCTTCAAGGTTCCACGTACCACGTTCCACGTACCAGGTTTAAGACAAGGCATTGCAATGGAAGACGTTGGCTTTCAACGTGGAACTTGGTACGTGGTACGTGGAACCTCGACGGACTGGGAGGTTTTCCTGAAAAGACGGACGTGGAACCTCGACGGACTGCAAGGTTTGCCTGAAAAGTCGGATGTGGAACCTCGACGGACTGGGAGGTTTTTCTTCCGTTCGCCCGGTCCCGTTCTTATGGGATGCGGCAATCCGCCAGAGCTTTTTCCAGCCGCGCTAATCCGTCCTGCATCACCTCCGCCGACCAGATGCCGGCCATGCGGAAGTGGCGCGGCATCTGGAAGAAGCGCCCCTCGGTCACGACCATGCGGTATTTCTCGTAGAGGACGGGATAGAATTTCTTGACGTCCACCGTCCCCTTCAGCTCGGGGAAGAACAGGATGCCGTTCCGGGGGATGTAGCAGGAGAGGAATTCGGTGCGGTTCAGGTAGGCGTTGATGATCTCGCGGTTGGCGCGCACGCGCCGGCGCACGCGCTCCTCCAGCTCGGCCAGGGCCGGGCTCTCCAGCAGCAGCCGGGCCAGGTGCAGCGGGGCGAAGGGGATCTCGGGCGTCAGATAGTCGGAGAACAGGCGGGCCTTCTCGACCACGGCCGCCGGGGCGAAGGCCCAGCCGCAGCGCAGCGATCCCAGCCCGTAGAACTTGGTGAGCGAGGAGGTGACGATGAACTCGGGGTAGTCGACGAACAGCGAGCGCTCGCGGTAGAAGCGGCCGTAGACCTCGTCGATGAAGACGAGGATGCCGCGCTCCTGGCCGAGGCGGCGCAGGTACTGCAGGACCTCGGGGGAGATCTGGCTGCCGGAGGGGTTGTGCGAGTCGGTGAGGACGATCATGCGCGTCTTCTCGCCGACCATCTCGGCGATGGCCGGCACGGTGAGCGAGAAGTCGAGCGGGTCGCGCTTGATGAAGCGCACGCGCGCCCCCAGGTAGGCCGGCACCTTGAACATGGGCTCGTAGGCCGGGAACTCGACGAGCACCTCGTCGCCGCGGCGCAGCAGGGCCCCCCAGACCAGGAAGTTGGCCAGGCTGGTGCCCAGCGACAGCAGGATGTTCTCCTCCGGCACCTGCTCGCGGCGGCTCAGGGCCTGGATCAGGCTGCGGCTGCCGACGGCGGCGTCGCCGGGGCCGGCGAACAGGCGGATGGAGCCGCGGTCGAAGGGCAGCTCGCTTTCCTCGAGCAGGAACTCCATGTTGGAGTAGGAGAAGTTGACCTGCACGTCGGCCGGGTAGGTCTTAACGGTGCGCAGGTGGTCGATCCTCAGGTGGCGCGGCATGGCTTTCCCTCCCTTCAGTCGGCGACCAGGCGCAGGCCCCCGTCCTCCAGGACGAGGCGCAGGTCCAGGGCGCGGTCGGTCTTGGTGACGATGTCGACGGCCGGCAGGCGCACCTCGCGCTCCAGGAACTCGCTGACGGCATAGGCGTAGCGCCCCGAGCGCTCGGCCTCGGCGGCCAGCGCGTCCAGCACGCCCTCCTCGACGCGCAGCCGGCAGCGGTAGCGCTCCTGCAGATCGCGGCGGATCTCCTCCAGCTGCAGGGCGGCGATCCGCGCCAGGTGCTCGGCGCGCAGCGGGGTGAACTGGACGATCTCGTCGACCCAGTCCAGCACGTTCATGATCTTGGGCGGCACCACCACCTGCCCCGACGCCGGGTCGACCTTGACGAAGCCGATGGCCGTCCCCTTGCGCGCCTCGCCGATGCCGGTCAGGCTGAGGATGAAGAGCATGGAGGCCAGCGCGTGGCGCTTGCCCATGTCGTCGACGACCTCGCCGCGGGTCAGGGCCTTGCCCAGCGCGTCGAGCACCGCGGCGTGGGCCTCCTCGACGTTCTCGAAGAGGACCACCGAGAAGGGATGGTTCTCCGCCTCGCGCGCCAGGGCGCCGGCGCCGCCCTCGCCGTAGCCCTGCAGCAGCCGGCGGGCGTCGTCGGCCTTGCGGAAGCCGGCCAGGTCGATGACGCGCAGCTTCTCGGGGCTGCCGAACAGGTAGGCGGCGACCTTGGCGGCGACGAAGCTCTTGCCCACGCCGGTCGGGCCCAGGAAAAGCAGGATGCCCTCGGGGCGCTGGGCGTTCACCCGCGTCTCCAGCCGCGCCAGCTTGACGATGCGCGCGATCTCCTCCAGGGCGGCGGCCTGGTTCACGGCGGCGGAGCGTAGGAAGTCGAGCATGCCGCGGGCCTGGGCCTGGGGATCGAGGCGCACGGTCTCGATGGGCAGCCGGGAGAAGGCGCTGATGCTCTGGTAGAGGTGCTCGCGCTCCAGGACCTTCGCCTTCTTCAGCGCCGCCTTGGAGCCGGAGATGTCGAGGAGCTCGATGGCCTTGTCGGGGAAGGCGCGGGTGGGGATGAAGCGCAGGGCCAGGGCGTAGATGTCCTCGAACAGGGCGTCGGGGATGCGCAGGCCGTAATAGGCCTCGAAGTGGCCCTTCACCCCGCGCAGGATGTTCAGCATCTCGTCCTTGTCCGGCTCGCTGAGCAGGATGGCCGAGAAGTGGGCCGCCAACACCTCGTCGCTCTTGATGTGCCTGTAGTAGTCCTCGGGAGTGGCGGCGGCGATGACCTGCAGGTCGCGCTCGGCGACGTGCGCCTTGAGCAGGCCGCTCATCTGGCCGTTGCGGCCCAGCGGGCCGTCCAGCGCCCGGCCGGGCACCTCGTCCAGGAAGAGGATCACGCGGTCGCCGCAGCGGCGCAGCTCGGCGAGCAGCCGCTCCAGGTCCTGGGCCGGCCCGTCGGCCGGGCCGCACGACAGGAAGAAGGCGGCCAGCGACAGCTCCAGGATGGCCTTGCCGCGCAGGTTCTCCGGAACCTGGCCGCGGTTGATGCGGTCGGCCAGCTCGGTGACCAGGGCGGTCTTGCCCACCCCCGGCTTGCCCACCAGGATGATGTTCTTCTTCAGCTTGCGCTGCAGCGTCTCCAGCAGCGCCTCCAGCTCCCGCTCGCGGCCGATGAAGGGCATGCGCTCCGGGCCGCGCGCCGCGTCGCTCAGGTGGGAGATGAAGGGATGGAACTCGGGGGAGATGTTCAGCTGCTCCAGGCTCGGGCTCATGGCCGGACCTCCATCTCAGTTGTTGCGGTCGATGAACTGGAGCTTGAGGAAGGTGCGGAAGAGGATCTCCAGGTCGAGGCGGAAGGTCCAGTTCTGGATGTAGAAGATGTCGAACTCGATGCGCTTGTCCAGGGGCGTGTTGCCGCGCAGGCCGTGCACCTGGGCCCAGCCGGTCATGCCCGTCTTCACCCGGTGGCGCAGCATGTAGCGCGGGATGTTCCCCTTGAAGCGCTCCACCAGCTCCGGCCGCTCGGGGCGCGGCCCCACCAGGCTCATGTCGCCCTTCAGGACGTTGAGCAGCTGCGGCAGCTCGTCGATGGAGAGCTTGCGCAGCACCCGGCCCACGCGGGTGACGCGCGGGTCGTTGCGCGGCGACCAGATGGGGCCGGTGGCCTGCTCGGCGTCGCGGACCATGGTGCGGAACTTGATCATGGAGAAGATGCGGCCGTCGAGGCCGACGCGCGTCTGGCGGTAGAAGACCGGCCCGCGCGAGTCGAGCTTCAGCAGCAGGGCCGCCAGCAGGCCCAGGGGCAGCGCCACCGCGAGGGCGGCCAGGGTCATGACCACGTCGAACAGGCGCTTGCTCAGGGCCGGCCAGCCCTCGAGCGGGATGTCGCCCAGGTTGATCACCGGCAGCCCCTCGATGTGCTCCAGGCCCGCCTTCAGGGAGGCCAGCTGCAGCAGGTCGGGCACCAGGTGGATGTCGACCAGCAGGTTGTGGCCGCCCTCGATCAGGCGCATGATGGCGTCGTACTCGCGCAGCGGCATGGCCACGAACAGGTCGGTGACGCCGTGGGCGCGGGCCACGGCCTCGAGGTCGCCGTAGCCCCCCAGCACGCGGGGCCCCGGCGCGGGCGACAGGAAGCCGGCGACCTCCAGGCCGAAGTGGGCGTAGCGGGCCAGGTTCGCCGCCGTCAGGGCGGCCAGGTCGCCGGCGCCGGCGATCAGCACCCGCGAGACGCCGTTGCGCCGCAGGCGGCGGAAGAGGCGGAACGTCAGGGCGCGGCAGAGGAAGAGCGCCAGCACGGCCAGGGGGGCATAGACCGCCAGGTAGACGTGCGAGACCTCGAAGCCGATGAAGCGATAGCTCTTCAGGTAGCTGAAGACCAGCAGCACGGCGAACGAGGCGGCGGCGCAGTTCATGATGACCGAGAAGAGGTCGTCCAGGCGGTTGCGGCGCAGCTTGAAGCGGTAGAACCCCTGGTAGGAGAAGAACACCATGTGCACGAGGAGCAGCACCGGCAGGACGGCCAGGTAGTCCGCCAGCGGCGGCGTGCCCTTGGGCACGCTCAGCAGCCGCGAGTGGAAGCGCAGCCAGAAGGCGAGGAAGAAGGCGGCCGCGACCGCCAGCGCGTCGCTGAGGGCGTACAGGCGGGCCAGCTGGGCGCGCTGCCGGCGGATCATTCGCCCCCCGAGGCAGCGACGCGCGCGAACTTCTCGCGGAAGCGCGCCGCGGAGAAGCGCAGGGCGTCGCGGCGGATGGCCTCGGCGTCGAGCACGAGGCCCGGCACCCTGGCCAGGGCGGCGCGCAGCCCGGCGACCGTGGCCGCGGGGAAGAGGATGCCGGTCCGGCCGTCCTTGACGATGTCGCGGACGCCGCCCTGGTCGAGGGCCACCACCGGCGTGCCGCAGGCCAGGCTCTCGGCGAAGGCGATGCCGAAGTCCTCCACGCCGGCGAAGACCAGGGCGCGGGCGTTGCCGTAGAGCTCGCGCAGCCTCTCGGCGCCCACCTCGGGCAGCATCTGCACGTTGGGCCCGGCCTGGCTCCGCAGGGCGCGCTCCTGCTGCCCCCTGCCCACCACCACCAGCCGCTCCTTCAGGCCGCGGAAGGCCTCCAGGACCGTCCCGACGTTCTTGTAGGGGGCCAGGGCCGAGACCAGCAGGAAGTAGTCGCGGCCGGGACGGGCGGCGGGCCGGAAGAACTCGGTGTCCACCGGCGGGTGGACGACCGCGGCGTCGCGGCGGTAGTAGCGCTGGATGCGCTGGCGGACGTAGGAGGAGTTGGCCACGAAGCGGTCGACGCGGGCGGCGCTGGCCGCGTCCCAGACGCGCAGCTTCGACATCTCGCGCGCGATGACGCGGCGGCTGAGGAAGCCGGCGCCGGCGAAATAGGCGTAGTACTGGTCCCAGGCGTAGCGCATGGGAGAGTGGACATAGCTGACGTGCCGGGCCTCGGGCGCCGGCACCGCCCCCTTGGCGACGCAGTGCGAGCTGCTGATCACCAGGGAGTAGCCGCGCAGGTCGAAGGACTCGACGTGGCGCGGGAACAGCGGCAGGAAGTGGCGGTAGTGCCGGCGCACCCAGGGGTAGCGGTTCAGGCGCGAGGCCGTGACGCGCTTGGAGCGGATCAGCGGCGACACCCGCCCCGGCTCGTAGAACAGGGTGAAGAGGTCGGCCTCGGGATACAGGGCCAGCAGCTCCTCCAGCACCTTCTCGCCGCCGCGCATGCCGTTGAGCCAGTCGTGGACGATCGCGATCTTCTCTGCCATCGCGGCTATTGTACACTCGGGGCGACGCAGAAGCAATAGAACCAACGCCTTGCCAACTCCTGAACGAACCAACGACTCCTCAGCGGCTTACAGCCCGACGGTCCATCAAGGTTCCACCAGTTTAACTTGGCAATTCAGAACTTTCGACAAACTTGCAGACCGACGGTCCATCAAGGTTCCACGTGCCACGTTCCAGGTACCAAGTTAAGGCACTCGTCCAATGATGTTATCTAAACGTGGTACGTGGCACCTGGAACGTGGAACCTCAACGGACTGTAAGGTTTTACTGAAAAGCCTTTTGTGGAACCTCGATGGTCTGGAAGATTTTGTTCTTAGTCGCTTCTGGTTCAGCCGTTCGCCTTGCGGCGGCGGAGGAAAAAGCCCGCTGCGACGCCCACGGCGAGCAGGTCCATCAGCGCCAGCAGGATGCCGCCGGCGTAGGGGGTGAACTTGAACGCGGTGTAGACGGCGGCGCCGAGGACGATGAAGAAGGCCGGCCCGGCGTGGATGCGCAGGAAGCGGCAGGCGCGCTCGCCGACGAAGTGGAACACGGCGGCGCGGCCGAAGATCAGCGCCAGGAAATAGGCGGCCAGCAGCACGATCAGCAGCGGGATGCCGATCAGCAGGAAGCTCAGCAGCAGGAACGCCAGCAGCAGCAGCAGGAAGACCAGCAGCGCGGCCAGGCCGCGCCCCAGGTGGCGCAGCGGCGCGCGCGGCAGCATGCCCGAGGCCTGGGCCACCTGGACGGGGAAGACGGCCAGCGCCAGCAGGGCCAGGATGAGCCAGAAGAAGATCTTGATGACCTTGAAGAAGGTCATGCCGCCCGACTCGGGCAGGAACGGCATCAGCGAGGCGGCCACCTGGCGCAGGCCCTCGCGCGAGCGCACGTCGTAGACGCGGCCGGCGACGCGGCTCTCCCCGGCGCGGCGCAGCCGGCCGCCGATGACGATCAGGTCGCGGCCGATGACGGCGCCGGGGCCGATCTCCACGTCGGCGGCCACGCAGATGACGTCGCCGGTCACCTCGCCGTCGAGGCGCAGGCTGCCGCCGGCCAGGAAGAGCGACTCGTCGATCCGGCCGCGGATCTCCACCCGGGCGTTGAAGGCATTTACGGCGGCGGAGCGGGTCTCGCCGGCGGCCACGGTGATCGTGCGCGGGCCAGCGGCCAGGAGCGTCGCGGCCGACGCCAGCAGCAGCGAGGCCAGCAGCGCCCGCTTCACGATCTCCTCGCGCGTACCCGCCTCAGCCAGGGGCGCAGCAGCGGCGTGGCCAGCAGGGCGGCCAGCGAGAGGAAGGCGAGGGCGGCCACGGCCGTGCCCAGCGGCGTGGGCAGCAGGGCGCGCAGCATGGCGTTCAGCGCCTTGGCCACGGCCTGGGCGCTTTCGTAGACGGTGGTGATGGCGCGGATGGCGCCGGCCAGCCAGCCCGAGGTGCCGTCGGTGGTGAGGCGCAGCGCCTGGACCAGGCTGCTGCGCGAGAAGTCGAAGTAGATATAGATCCAGGTGACCAGGAAGACGAAGCTGGCGGCGATCATGGCCCCGATCGAGGTCCAGCGCGGCAGCGCCGGGAAGAGGCGCTCCATGACCTGGGGCACGATGCGCCCGGGCGGGTCGTGCAGGACCGGCTCGGCCAGGATCGAGTCCAGCAGGCGGAACTGGGCGGCGGCGCGGCGGCAGTCGGCGCACAGGAGAAGGTGGTCGCGCGCCTGCGCCGATTCGATGGCGCCCAGGCTGCCCTCGTTGTAGGCGATCAGGGTTTCGTTAGACAAGCATGCCATCTCGTTCCATCTCCTGTTTCAGGATCTCCTTGGCCTTGAATATGCGGTTCTTGACGGTGCCCACCGGCAGCGACATGATCTCGGCGATCTCCTCGTATTTCAGGTCCTGGATGTAGCGCAGCAGGATCAGCTCGCGGAACTTGAGCGGGATCTGGTCCACCACCCGCCAGACGTAGTCGCGGGTCTCGGCGCGGGCCAGGGCGCGGAAGCCGTCCTCGCGGCTGACGTTGTCCGACTCCAGCATGTCGCGCGAGCTGACGCTGTCGTCGTCGAGCGAGTCGACCTGCGCCTGGTGCTTGCGGATGTGGTCGATGACCAGGTTGTAGCAGATGCGGTAGGCCCAGGTGGAGAACTTGTACTCGAAGTTGTACTTGTCCAGGACGGTGTAGATCTTGATGAAAAAATCCTGGGTCAGGTCGACGGCCGTCTCCTCGTTGCGCACCATGCGCACGACGAAGCCGTAGATCCTCCTCTCGTACTTGCGCATCAGCTCCTCGAACGCCCTGCGGTCTCCCCGCAGCACCCGGCGTATCAAAACCTGGTCTTCATCCGCTTCCATCTACGTTTTCCGCCTGAAAAAGGTTTTCACGGCAGGGGGTCCTCCACGACTTCGGCGTCGGCGGGGACCTCCAGGGACAGCTCGCCGGCGGCCAGGGCGACCCGGCGCCGGTAGCGGTCCAGCCGGTAGACGGTGGTGACCTGGTCGGCCCCCGACTGCTCGACGCGGCGGGGCAGGAAGTCGGCGCCGACGAACACCTTCAGCTCCTGGCCCGCCTCGCCGCCGGCCTCGGCGTCCAGGCGCAGTCGCACCAGGCGCTGCTTCGGCTCCCAGGAGACGGCGGCGCCGGGCCGCTCGGCCAGCAGCAGCTCCCAGATCAGGCGCTGCTGGCCCTCGCCCACGCGGCCGCGGGCCAGCTGGTTGGCCTCGCGGTCGTAGTACTGGTAGCGGTCGCCCTCCAGGAGGAACACCTTCGACTCGGGCCGGCGGTACTCCCACTTGACCCGGCCGCGGTCGGCGAAGACGATCTCGCCGCTCTCCTCCATCTCCAGCTCGCCGTCCAGGAACACCTGCTGGACGAAGTCGACGCGGAAGGGCTGGCTGTCCAGGATGGCGGCGCGCACGCGGCGCATGAACTCCTCGCCGCCGGGGTTGGCGGCGCCGGCCGGCCGGGACGCCGGCAGCAGCAGCAGCAGGGCCAGCAGGGCGGGGGAGCGGCGCGGCCCCATGCCCTCAGGCCCGGGCCGAGAGGACGCCCAGGGCCAGGGAGTGGAGCTTGTCGGTGTCGCTCTCGTTGCGGGAGGGGATGAGCACCGGCAGCCGGGCGCCCATGACCACGTGGGCCACGGTGAGCTTCAGGTAGTAGGTGAAGGCCTTGCCGAGCAGGTTGCCGGCCTCGATGCTGGGCATGACCATGATCTGCACCCGGCCGGCGACCGGGCTCTGGATGCCCTTGTGAACGGCCGCCTCGGGGGAGACGGCGATGTCCAGGGCCAGCGGGCCGTAGACCCGGCAGCCCTTGATCTCGCCGCGCTCGTTCATGGCCGTCAGCTCGCGGGCGTCCAGCGTGGCCGGCATGGAGTCCTTGACCGTCTCGATGGCGGCCATGATGCCCACCCGCGGCTCGGCGTAGCCGAGGTTGTGGAAGACGGCCACGGCGTTCTCCACGATCTGCCGCTTCTGCGCCAGGTCGGGGAGGATGTTCAAGCCGCCGTCGCTCAGCCCCAGCAGCTCGCCGCCGGCGTCGGGCGGCAGCGACGGGTTCTCCACCACCAGGATGTCGGAGAGCAGGTTCTCGCCGCGCAGCCCCTTCTCCTTGTCCAGGACCGGCTTCATCAGCGCCGCCGTGGGCAGGAAGCCCTTGAGGATGAGCTGCAGCCGGCCCTGGCGCCCCAGCTCCACCACCTTCGCCGCGGCCGCCTCGGGCCCGGGGGCGTCGATGATCTCGAAGTCGGCCGCCCGGCCGCCGTGGCGGGACAGGAATTCGCGGATTTTGGCCGGGTCGCCGCAGAGGATGAAGTCGGCCAGCTTCTGGCGCCGGGCCTCGATCACCGACAGCATGGTGCTGTCGTCCTCTGGGCAGGGCACGCCGGCGGTCACGCCGCGGCGCTCTTGCGCCGCCTGCAGCAGCTGCTTAAAATCGCGGATCATGTCCCCTCCTTGGGCGCGGCTCAGGCCTGGAAGCCGAAGCCGGCCTCGAAGGCCTTCAGGTTGAGGTCGAGGAAGCGCGCCGGCACCTTGCGGCGCAGCACGTCCAGCCAGGTCTCCTTGGCGATCTTCATGCGCGAGGCCAGCAGGCCGATCAGCACCACGTTGGAGGCCTTCTCGTTGCCCAGCCGGGTGGCGATGTCGGTGGCCGGGATGACCACCAGCTCGCCGGCGCGCTGCTTCAGCCTCTCCACCACGTCCTCGGGATAGGCCTCGAACCCCGCCGCCACGGGCAGCGGCTTCCACACGAAGTCGTTGACCAGGACGATGCCGCGCGGCGCCAGGAAGCGGGCCTGGCGCAGCGCCTCCAGCTTCTCGAAGGCCAGGATGTAGTCGGTCTCGCCCACGGCCGGCAGCGGCGAGAACACCTCCTCGCCGAAGCGCACGGTGGAGACGACGTCGCCGCCGCGCTGGCTCATGCCGTGCACCTCGCTCTTCTTCACCTGGAAGCCGGCCTGCAGCAGGACGTCCGAGAGCAGGTCGCTGGCGGTCAGGATGCCCTGGCCGCCGACGCCGCAGATCAGGATCGATTGGGTCTTCATTTGCCGCCTCCCTTGGCGTACTGCTCCAGGGTCATGGAGCTGATGTGCAGGCCCGTCTCGTCGGCGTAGGAAATGGCCTTGTAGGGGCAGACCTGGATGCAGACGCCGCAGCCGGAGCACAGCGAGGGGTTGATCAGCGACTTGCCGTCGCTGTCGGTGCTGATGGCCGGGCAGCCCAGGCGCAGGCAGGTCTTGCAGCTGGTGCATTTCTGCTTGTCGACCGCGGCCGGCGACCAGCGCGCCTTGCGGTACAGCAGCACGCAGGGGCGGCGCACGACGATCACCGAGGGCTCGGGGCGGGCCATCTCGCGCTTGAGCAGCTCGCGGATGCCCTTGACGTCGTAGCCGTCGATCTCGTAGGCGTGCTCGATGCCCAGGCCGTCGCGCACCAGCTTGAGGATGTCGACCTTGCGCGCCTCCTCGCCCATCAGCGTGCGGCCGGAGCCGGGGTTCTCCTGGTGGCCGGTCATGGCCGTGATCGAGTTGTCCAGGATCACGACCGTCGACTTGCCGCGGTTGTAGATGACGTCGATCAGCCCGGTGATGCCGGAGTGGAAGAACGTCGAGTCGCCGATCACCGCCACCTGCTTGGTGGCCTTGCCCGCCTTCTCCAGCGCCTTCTCGATGCCCAGCTGCACGGTGATGCTGGCGCCCATGTCGACGCAGGTGTCCATGGCGCTCAGCGGCCGCAGCGCCCCCAGGGTGTAGCAGCCGATGTCGCCCTTGGACTGCACCTTGAGGATGCCCAGGTTGTAGAAGAAGGCGGTGTGCGGGCAGCCGGCGCACAGCGAGGGCGGCCGCGCCGGCACGCCGGGCTCGACGCCGGGATCGGCCGGCTTCTGGCCCAGGCTGACGCGGACGGCGTCCTGCGACATCTCGCCCAGCAGCGGGAAGACGTCCTTGCCCACGATCTCCTTGCCCGGCGCGTTCAGGCG
Source organism: Candidatus Aminicenantota bacterium (assembly GCA_027318645.1). Taxonomy (GTDB): domain Bacteria; phylum Acidobacteriota; class Aminicenantia; order UBA2199; family UBA2199; genus UBA2199. Next base: position 3,548 of record DAHVOV010000354.1, on the reverse strand, counting down.
GGCGAAGGTCTCGATGATGGGGTCGTTCTCCTCCAGCACGTAGATCTTGTCGACCAGGGAGGCGAAGCGCTGGAACAGCTGGACCGGGAAGGGGTAGGGCATGGCCAGCTTCAGGAACCAGGCGTCGGGGAAGACCTCGCGGCCGTACTGGTAGGAGACCCCCGAGGCCAGGACGCCGACGCGCTCCTTGCCCTTCTGCAGGACGTTGAAGGGGAAGGCGTCGCTGAACAGGGCCAGCTTGCGCAGCCGCTCCTCGACCGCCACGTGGCGGCGGCGGGCGTTGCCCGGCAGCAGGTTGCGCTTGGCGAAGTCGCTTTTGTACTCGGGGACCGGCGGCGCCTGGCGCTCGCCGAGCTCGACGGCCGAGCGGGAGTGCGAGGTGCGCGTGGTCATGCGGATCATCACCGGCGTATCGTAGGCCTCGCTGATCTTCACCGCCTCCAGGACCATGTCCTTGGCCTCCTGGGAGTCGGAGGGCTCCAGCACCGGCATCTTGGCGGCGATGGCGTAGTGGCGGTTGTCCTGCTCGTTCTGCGAGCTGTGCATGCCGGGGTCGTCGGCCGAGACGATGACCAGGGCGCCGGTGGCGCCGATGTAGCTGGCCGAGAACAGCGGGTCGGCGGCGACGTTCAGCCCGACGTGCTTCATGGTGACGATGGCGCGGGCGCCGGTGAAGCTGGCCCCCAGCGCCTCCTCCAGGGCCGTCTTCTCGTTGGCCCCCCACTGGGAGTAAATGTCGTCCTTGTAACGGATGATGTTCTCCAGTATCTCGGTGCTCGGGGTGCCGGGGTAGGCGGAAGCGAAGGTGATGCCCGCCTCCCAGGCGCCGCGGGCGATCGCCTCGTTGCCCGATAGCAGCTCTTTGGGCATGGAGCCTCCTTAGATTTGGTCTTGAGACGTTAAACTTTAGATTATTTTGACCTATTAGTCAACCCTAAAATTTCTGCGAAACAGCCGAACGAACGCCTCAACCTAGCTGCCAACAAACTTGCAGACCGACGGTCCTTCGAGGTTCCAGTAACATAACTTGGCAATTCAGAACTTACGACAAACTTACAGACCGACGGTCCGTCGAGGTTCCACGTACCACGTACCACGTTCCACGTTCAGAAAAAAGCATTGGGGAAGTGCCTTAACTTGGTACTTGGAACGTGGCACGTGGAACCTTGAAGGACCGTCGGACTGCAAGTTTGTCGAAAGTTCTGAATTGCCAAGTTATGCTGGTGGAACCTCGAAGGACCGTCGGACTGAAAGCCGCTGACTAGTTCCGAGCGGGTTATTTATGAAATTATTACTCAAATGCTCTTGTGCTGGGTGCCAAAATTTGTTAAAATCAGGCCATGAGATTGAACAAGCAGCAGATCGAACACCTTGCCTTCCAGGTCGTCAAGGGTCTGCTCGCCGAAAAGCTCATCATGTCGGAAAACCGTGAAAAGACGGTCGTCGACGTGCAGAATATCATCACCCAGGAGCTGGAGAAGGAGGATGCCCTCGACGAGAAGGTCAAGGACATCCTGAAGGACAAGCTGAACGAGATCCGCAACTCCAACATCGATTATTACGAGATGTTCCGCATGATCAAGTCCAAGCTGGCGGAGCAGGAAAACATCGTCCTATGAGCCTGAAGCTGTCCAAGAACCGCGTCAACTACCTGACCAAGCTGATCGTCGACTACCTGCAGAAGAACGAGGACATCGATTATTCCGGAGATATCGGCAATATCCGCTTCAAGGTCTACCACCTGATCCTCGACGAGCTCAAGCTGTTCGAAGACATCGAGACCGCCGCCCAGGAGAAGATCGTCACCCAGAAGAAGAACATCCCCGAGGGCTCGCGCGAGTGGGAGATCCTCTTCCGCAAGTACAGCACCGAGGAGCTGGCCAAGCTCGGACGGATCTGGTAGCAGACCGAGAAACGAAACTGACTGGATTCAGAACTGTTCAGAACTAACAGACCGACGGACATTCAAGGTTGCATCTAGCAGGACTTAGCAATTTAGAACTTACGACAAACTTGCAGACCGACGGTCCATCGAGGTTCCACGTGCCACGTTCCACGTACCAAGTTAAGGCACTTCCCCAATGCTGTTTTCTGAACGTAGAACTTGGTACGTGGTACGTGGAACCTCGACGGGCTGGAAGTTTTTATTAATCCTGAAGGTACGTGGTACCTCGACGGACTTTAAGGTTTTCCAAGAATGGCACTCGCAGTGGATCCAGGTTGCCATGCCCGGTCGTTTCTTATACAATCCCCTCATCATGGAACTCAAAGCGTCTATTGACTGGCAAGGGGATATGGCTTTCAAGACGGTACTCGACGGGCACGAGCTGGTGATCGACGTGGCGCCCGAGGCCGGCGGCGGCGACAAGGGGCCGCGGCCGAAGGTCCTGACCCTGGTGTCGCTGGCCGGCTGCACCGGCATGGACGTGATCTCCATCCTGGGCAAGATGCGGGTCAAGGTCGACCGCTTCCGCGTGGCGACCGAGGCGCGCCTGGCCGACGAGCATCCCAAGAAGTTCCTCGAGATCCTGGTCCGCTACGAGTTCGCCGGGACCGGCATCAACCCCGACTCGCTGCGCAAGGCGGTTTCCCTGTCCGAGGAGAAGTACTGCGGCGTGCGCGCCACCCTATCCCCCGCCGTCGCCATCCGCCATGAGATCGTCCTCAACGACGAGACGGTCCCCGGCTGAGTCCCGGGCCGTCCGCCAGCTGGCCGCCGTCCGCCGGGCCGTCGCCCCGCTGTCACCGCCCGTTTCCTCCTTCGAGGCCAGCATCCGCTCGACCCCGTTCCGCATCCTCGTCTCGGTCCTGCTCAGCGCCCGCACCCAGGACCCGGTGACCGAGAAGGCGGCCGCCCGCCTCTTCGCCAAGGCCGATACGCCGGGGAAAATGGCGCTGTTGGACGAGACGGAGATCGCGCGCCTGATCTTTCCGGTTGGGTTCTACCGCACCAAGGCCCGGCACATCCGCGCCATCTGCCGCGAGCTCGGCGCCAGGGGCCGCGTGCCGCCGACGCTCGACGGGCTGCTGCGCCTTCCCGGCATCGGCCGCAAGTCGGCCAACCTGGTTCTGGCCCTCGCCTTCTCCCGCCCGACCATCGCCGTCGACACCCACGTCTTCCGCATCTCCCGCCGCCTGGGCTGGGCCGGGGGGCGGACGCCGGCCGAGGTGGAGAAGGAGCTGCAGGGCCTGTTCCCGCGCCGGAACTGGAGCGGGGTGAACCAGGTCCTGGTCGGGTTCGGGCAGACGATCTGCCGGCCGGTCAGGCCCAAGTGCGCCGAGTGCCCGCTCAGGAAGGAATGCCCGTCGGCTTCGGTCTCAGTGACAAGTAACAAGTGACGCGTGACGAGTAGCAGCCAGGTAACGGCCTATCGCATCCCAGGATGAGAAGTAGAAATCATTGATCTCACTGATTGCTGTTCCTCGTTACTTGTCACTCGTCACTCGTCACTGAGTTCAGTTCTTTTTCAGGAAGGTGTCCTTGATGAGATTGACCATCTTGGCGTTGTCGGTGTGCCCGGTCTTCTGGGCGACGATGCGGCCGCGGA
>DAHVOV010000113.1 GCA_027318645.1 Candidatus Aminicenantota bacterium | reverse complement strand
GGTCATTGGAATTTGGAGTTTGTTTGGAATTTGGTGCTTGAAACTTGGTGCTTTAGTCCTAGCCGATCTCGTGTCTTTTTTGTCAAACTTTGCATGAATTTTTAAGAGAAGCCCTTTTTTTTGCTCCCGCCTTGCGCGCGCGTGCCGGCCGCTGTAAGATGGAATTCATCCGGACGCCTCGGGCGGCCGGCAGCGAGGTGAGCGCATGAGCAGCACGTCGGTCAAGCTATACCGCCTGCGCGGGATCTTCGTCGCCTATTACGTCCTGAAGTCGGCCGCCGGGGCGATCGTGGCCTGGGGCGTCTTCCGCCAGCTGGCCGAGAACTACCGGGCGGAAATGAGGCCCTGGACCCCCGGCGCCCTGCGATGCTTCAGCCTGGCCGTGACCGTGCTGGTCCTGGCCCTGGCCTGGCTGGTCTTCGGCCAGCTGCTGCAGCGCCGGAACTGGGCGCGGCTGCTGCTGCTGGTCCTGGGCTGGCTGGCGGTGCTCAGCGCCGTATTCAGCCTGCTGACGGCGAGCCAGCTCACCGAGATGAGCGGCTGGCTGGCCCGCCTCGTCCCCGGGATCGACCTCGACTGGGAGAGGCTGCTGCGCTTCGACCGCATCCAGAAGGTCTTCGAGCTCCTGTTCTGGGGCTACCTGATCGCGGTGCTGCAGTTCGACCGGGCGGTGCGCGCCGAGTTCCAGCCCGGCGGCCCGTCCGCTGCCGCGCCCGGCGAGCCGAAATGAGCGCTGTCCGCGCCGTCAGCGGGCTGCGCCGCGGCACGCCCACCCTGGAAGGAGCGGGAGTCCGCCTGCGGCGCCTGTTCGGGTTCGAGACGGTTCCGGGGCTCGACCCCTTCCTTCTTCTCGACGATTTCAGCTCGGAGGCGGCGGACGACTATCTGGCCGGCTTCCCCTGGCATCCCCACCGCGGCATCGAGACCATCACCTACGTGCTGCAGGGCGAGGTCGAGCACGGCGACAGCCTGGGCAACGCCGGCGTGATCGGCCCCGGCGAGGTGCAGTGGATGACCGCCGGCTCGGGCATCATCCACCAGGAGATGCCGCGCGATGTCCGGCCGCCCGGGCTGCAGGGGTTCCAGCTGTGGGCCAACCTGCCGGCGGCGGAGAAGATGATGCCCCCGCGCTACCGCGGCATCGCCGCCCGGGACATCCCGCTGGTGGCCTTGCCCGGCGGGGCGATGGTGCGGGTCGTCTGCGGCCGGGTCGGGAACGTCGAGGGGCCGGTGCGCGGCATCCGCATCGATCCCGAGTATCTCGACGTCGAACTGCCGCCGGGCGCCGCCTTCCGCCGCGAGCTGCCCGCCGGCCATGCGGCCTTCGCCTATGTGTTCGCCGGCTCCGGCCGCTTCGACGATTCCGCGGCCCGGCAGGCGGCCGCCGGCACGCTGGTGACCTTCGGCGACGGGGATGCCGTCGAGGCCGTCGCCGGCGCCGGGGGAGCGCGCTTCCTCCTGGTCTCGGGGCGGCCGCTGCGCGAGCCGGTCGCCTGGCGCGGGCCGATCGTCATGAACACCCAGGAGGAGCTGCGCCGCGCCTTCGCCGAGTACGAGGCCGGGACCTTCCTGAAGCACAGGGCCGTCACGGGCTGAGAAGCCCGGCGGGCGCGCCAGGAGGAGGAGATGAGGGAAACGCTGCGGGAACTGATCGGCAGGGAGGTCGTCGTCGACACCCGCTCGCACTGGATGTACATCGGCCGCCTGGAGGCGGTGCGCGACGACTCGCTGCAGCTGGCCGAGGCCGACGTGCACGACGGAAGCGAGGGCAGCCTGCCCAAGGAGCGCTACGTCATGTCCTCCTGCGAGACCGGGATCAAGGCCAACCGCCGCCTGGTGTACGTCAGCCTGGACTACGTGGTCAGCGTGTCGCCCCTCGCCGAGGTCATCCGCTACTGAGGCGGGATGCCCTGGTACCTGTACCTGCTCCGCTGCGGCGACGGCTCCCTGTACACGGGGATCTCCAATGACGTGGCGCGACGCCTGGAGGCCCACCGCGCCGGCCGCGGGGCGCGCTGCCTGCGGGGCCGGGGGCCGCTGACCCTGGCGCGCCGCATCCGTGTCGGCAGCCGCAACGACGCCCTGCGCGCCGAGCACCGGGTCAAGGGCTTGAAAAAGGAGCGCAAGGAGAAGCTGGTCCGCGGAAAGGTCAAGCTAAAAGACCTGATGAAGAAATAATCGCTACAGTGACGAGTGACGAGTGACGAGTGACAAGGAGCCGCAATCACTCGGTCTCTGGCTGTTTCTTGTCACTTGTTACTGGTCACTTGTCACGATAGCTCGTTCGAGTTGTCAGCCGCCTGCCGTCTGCGGAAAGGCCGTGTTGGAATACAGGTACTCGACCTTCTCCTTGTGCTTCAGCTCCTGGTTGGCCATGGCCAGCAGCATGTCCTTCACTTCGCCGGCTGGCTGCGCCTCGGCCAGGCCGGAATAGAACTTGTAGGAGTTCCACTCGCGGTGGGCGGCGACCAGGTAGACCTCGCTGCTGTTCATGTTCTTCTTGGGGTCGGGCTTGGCGGCGTACTCCGCGACATGGTAGTCGATGGGCGTCTCCAGGCCCAGGGCGGTGAACTTCTTCTCGCCCTTCAGGTAGGCCTGCAGGAACTCCTTGTGGGCCTTTTCCTCCCCGGCCAGGAACGCCAGCGTCTCCCTGGCCAGCTTGTCCTCGACCCGGTCATGCAGGTCGAGGTAGAAGGCGAGGGCCGCCTCCTCGTTGCGGATGGCGAGCTCGATCAGGCTGCGTAGGCTGTTGTCTTGCATCTCTTTTCTCCTTTTCCCGTGCTTCAGAAGCTGAGCTGGGCGCTGAGCATGAGCTGGTTGGTCTTCACCTTGTCGGACTGGAAATGGCGGCTGTTGAACAGGGCGTACTCCAGGCCGAAGCTGACGCCCGAGCCGGCGGCGAACTGGACGCCCGCCAGCAGGGCAGCGGTCTTCTTCAGCTCGCGCGCGGCCAGCTGTTCCTCGTCGGTCAGGTCCTCGAAGGCATAGCCCAGCCAGCCGCTCCACTTGCCCCTGGCCAGCAGCAGCTCGGACCAGAAGGACGACGTCTTCTTGCCCGTCAGCTCCTGGGCCGCCAGGTCGGCAAAGATGGCGGCGCGGCTCATCACGTAGGCCAGATTGGCGCCGGTGGCGAACTCCCCCTTCAGGGAGAGGTGCTTGCAGAGGGAGAGGCTCCAGTCGGCGCCGATGCCGGCGGCATCGACCTTGTTCTTGAAGGCGACCCCGGTCAGGGCGGCATTCTCACGGCCGTATATCCCCGAGAGGCCAAGCTGGTATTTCCCGCCCGCGCCCAGCTTGAGCCCCAGGCGCGACTGCAGCACCGGCATCCCGGCCGACCAGCCGCCGGCGGTCGCCGGATCACTGACGGACAGGGCCACGTTGAAATGGGGAGCCTCATAGGTGTAGCGCACCTGGGCGTGGCGGAAACCGAGGTTGCCGGTCTGCCACAGGTAGCCATTGATCATCAGCGTGGTCGGCCCCAGGGGCGAGAACAGGTCCCAGGCCTGGCCGAAGAGGAAGCTGTGCCCCTTCTTGCCCAGGGTGAAATAGCCCTGGCGGAAGCGCGGCTTCATCTGGTTGGGGGTCGTGGTGTCGAAGAAGTCGAACTCCAGGACGGCGGCGACGTTCACGCCCTTGGCCAGGGGGGTCCCGGCGTACTTGAGGCCGAAGCGGGTGTGGGTGGCCGTGAGGTAGAAATTGCCGTCGCCGGCCACGGCGTAGCGCGGGAAGGTCAGGCCGTTGACCCCCGCGTCCTGGTAGGCGGCGTCGAGCTTGAAGAAGCCGTACAGCTGCAGCTTGCTCTTCTCGGTGTCGACCAGGGCGATGTCGGCGAATGCCGGCAGCACCGAAAGAAGGATCATGGCGCCGAGAAAATATGACAGGACGGTTCGTTTCATGTGGACCTCGCTATTTTTTTGCCATTTTACCCGATTCAAGGGCGCGTTTCAACAGAATCCGCCATGGCTGTCGGTCAGTGGCAGTGATCGCGATAGTCACAGCACCGGAACAGACTATCGTGACGCGTAACGCGTGACGCGTGACAAGTAACAACAATAGACAGATCTTCGGTCATGATCTTTTAATAATAACGTTCAGCCCCTGACTCGACCTCTTCAGCACCCAAGCGAATTGGCTCTCGTTACGTCGAACGCCGAACTTCGAACCTTGAAGTTCTTCTAGCTCTTATCTTCTACCGTAAACCGTACGCCGTCTGCCGTACGCCGAGTTCATTTCTTCCTCGTCACTCGTTACTTGTCACTCGTCACTCAGCGATCGTTTTGGGTCAGTAATTGATCAGTATGGGCCTGGGCTTGAGCACGTGGCCGACCAGCGCCAGGCCGCTGCGGCGGACGATGGCCAGCGCCCGCGTGGTCAGCGTGGTCTGCGATACCAGCAGCGGGATCCCGGCCTGCAGGCACTTGAGCGCCATCTCGGCCGAGACGCGGCCGGTGGTGAACAGGCCGCAGCGGCCGAAGTCGACGCCCGCGG
>DAHVOV010000321.1 GCA_027318645.1 Candidatus Aminicenantota bacterium | reverse complement strand
CAGCTCGACGACTTCGAGAAGCAGGAGCTGCTCCAGTCGATCGAGAACTACCGCCTGAGCCTCGTGCCGCTGGTCGTGCCGCTGACGCTGCTGAAGCACTACATCGCCAAGTTCCGCCAGCCGTATCTCAAGGACCAGCATTACCTGGACCCGCACCCGCTGGAGCTCAAGCTCCGCAACCACGCGTAAAGGGCTCGAAGATTGGAACTTGGCGTACGGCTGACGGCGGACGGCGTACGGCAAAGCAAAGAATCGAACTCGGCAATGGCCCAACGGCGCAGGGTCTAGGGCAAGAAAAATTTCTCAGGAAAAGAATTGGGGAATGCCAAGGATTCGACCAGGACTGTCCTGGGCCCATTCTTCCCCTTACTCCGTGAGCCGTTCGTCTTACGCCAAGTGCCTTTTCCGCCGTATGCCGTACGCCGTATGCCGTACGCCGAGTTCGGTTATTTCTTCGGCAACCAGGGCACGAACATGGACGTTCGCCGCTTGTACTCCTCCCAATCGGGGCGGCCGGCGTATTTCCTTTCCAGCAGCGGCACGCCGGAGACGAACAGCAGCAGCCCGGTGATCACTGCCGGCCCGAGCAGGCCCAGCCCGCCTCGGGGCGCCGACAGGGCGATAACGGCGACGCCCCACCACTGCAGCGCCTCGCCGAAGTAATTGGGATGGCGCGAATAGCGCCAGAGTCCGGAGGCGATCAGCTTCCCCCGGTTGGCCGGGTCCCTGCGGAAGGCGGCCAGCTGGCGGTCGCCGACGGCCTCGAACAGGAAGCCCTTCATCCACATCAGGCCGCCCAGCAGGTCGAGCCAGCCCAGCGGCGGCTGCCCCTGGCCAACGACGAGCAGGACCGGCGCCAGGATGAGCAGCATGAACAGCCCCTGCAGCATGAAGACCTGCAGGAAGGTGCGCGGGACGAACCAGCGGCCCCATTGCCGGCGCCAGGCGGCGTAGCGGAAGTCCTCCTCGCGGCCGCGGTTGCGGCGGAAGACGTGCCAGGCCAGGCGGCCGCCCCACAGGGTCACCAGGGCCAGGACCAGAATCCCCCGCGCCCGGCCGTCGCCGCGCAGCAGGAATGCCAGCCAGCCCGTGACGATGAACCCCGGGCCCCAGGCGATGTCGGCGATGCCGTTGTTGCGCCGGCGCAGGGCGACGGCGAAGGCCGCCGTCATGTAGGCGAAGATGATCCCCGCCGCCAGCAGGACGACATTCCCCATGTTCACCTCCGTTCCCCCTTCACAGCCTCCCGCTGTGGGCCAGGTAGCTCCGCGCCCGCAGCGCGCTCCTCTCCTTGTCCTTGATCTCGAGCATGATGTCGCAGTCGATGCCCGCGGCCGCCGCCGCGAAGCGGGCGAAATGGCGCAGGTCGACGCTCTCGGCGTGGCTGCCCGGCCGCGCCCCCTTCCTCTGCGAGCTGTAGTCGACCATGGGCGGGCCGTGGCGCCGCGTCCAGGTGGAGGCGGCCACGGCCAGCGCCTCCGCCTCCCCCTCGCCGCGGTTGTTCAGGCGGTGGTGGAAGGAGTCGAACAGGACGGGGACGCCGGTGCGGCGGCTGATCTCCAGGCAGTCGGCGACGGTGAACAGGCGGTCGTCGTTCTCCACGGTCAGGCGCCGGCGCACCGCCGCGCCCAGGAGCGCGAAGCGCGAGCAGAAGCGGTCGATGGCCGCCGGCTTGTCGCCGTACACGCCCCCGGCGTGGACCTGGATGCGCGCCGCCTCGTCGAGCCCCAGCAGGTCGAGGACGGCGGCATGGTACTCCAGCTCGGCGGCGCTGCGGCTGAAGATGCCCTCGTCGGGCGAGTTGATGAGCGTGAACTGGTCGGGGTGCATGGAGATGCGCATGCCGTGCCGGCGGATGAAGCGCCCCAGGTCGGCGAAGCGCGGGGCGAACTCCTCCCGCCAGGGGAAGCGGCAGACGGGATGCGAGGCGAAGGGGACCAGGTCGGAGGTGACGCGGAAGAAGAGCAGGCCGCTGGCGCGGTTGAACTCCAGGATGCGCCCCAGGCAGTCGAGGTTGGTTGCGACCGCCTCGGCCAGCCGCGCCGCCGAGTAGGATGCCAGGCGGAAGGTGCGGCTGGGCGTGCAGCCGATGGAGCGGTTGAGGCAGGGATAGCCGATCCTCATGGCCCCGCCCCCTTTTCCTTGCCCGGCTTCATGGCCGGGATTATACGCGATGCGCCTCCGGCGGGCAAATCAGGCCCGGCCCCGCAGGGCCGCTGCGCGGCTCCCGTTCCATGTTATAATGGCACCCTGGCCCCGCCGGGGCCGGACGAACGTGGAACGAACATGACGAGAAGCCGATCCCTGTTGCTCCTGCCGCTCCTGGCCGCGCTGCTCCCGGCCTCCGCCTGCCGGCGTCCCCCGGCCGAGCCGGCCGGCCTGGCCGTCGCCCCGATGGCCGTCGAGGCGCCCGCCGGCGCCGTTAAGCGCCTCGCCGCGCTGCTGGGCGAAGGCGGGGCCGACCTGGCCAAGGCCTGCCCGCGCGGGGCGATCAACACCCTGCTCCCCGGCCAGGCCTGGGCCGGGCGCGTGCGCGAGAGCGGCGTGTCGCAGCAGGCGATCTTTGCCGTCGACGACATGGCCGTGGAGTTCGCCGCGCGCGGGCCGCTCCGGCGGCGCCTGGCGTTCTCCGTCTTCCACGCCTGGCCGGGGCCGCGCACCTACCGCGTCCTTCTCGAGGCCGGGGGCCGGCGCTGGCGGGGCTTCGAGCGGCGGGCGGCGCAGCGTCAGAGCTTCAGCGCCGAGGTCGCCCTCGATCCCCGCTGGCGCGAGTTCCGCGTCCGCCTCGAGACCCGCGGCCGCGGCCTCGGCGCCTGGGTGAACCCGCGCCTGATCGGCCGCGACCGGCCGCCGCGCGTCTTCGTGGTCATCGTCCTCGACTCGGTGCGCGCCGACCACACGTCGCTCCTGGGCTACGGACGGCGCACCACCCCGGAGCTGGAGCGCCTGGCCCGCGAGGGGCGCGTGTTCCGCCAGGCCTTCTCCACCACCAGCTGGACGCTGCCGGCCCACGTCTCGCTGTTCAGCGGCCGCGACCTGCCCGGGCACGGGGTGCTGGAGCCGTCCGACCGCATCCCCGACGACGTCCCGCTGCTGGCCGAGGTGTTCCAGAAGAACGGCTTCGCCACCGCCGCCTTCACCGGCGGCGGCTTCGTCTCCGACCATTACGGGTTCCATCGCGGCTTCCAGGTGTACGCCAACAACCCGGGCAACGTCTTCAGCATGGACTCCGCCGAGCGCGTGCTGCGCAACTTCCGCCACTTCGCCGACGGGCACTGGGGCGAGGACCTGTTCGTGTTCCTGCACACCTACCAGGCGCACGCCCCGTACAAGTTCCCCTCGCCCCTGCGCCACGCCGTCGACCCCGGCCTGGACGGCAACCTGCTGGGACCGGCCAATTTCCTGGGGGAGAAGAAGACCGCCGTCTTCGCCGCCCTTCCCGACCCGGCCCGGCGACAGCTCGTCGGCCTGTACGACACGGCGATCTTCTATGCCGACCAGGCGCTGGTGGGCGGCGTGGTCCGCTATCTGAAGGAGCGCGGGGCCTGGGAGCGGGCGACGGTCGCGGTGGCCAGCGACCACGGCGAGGAGTTCTTCGACCACGGCAGCTGGGAGCACGGCCGCAGCCTGTACGGCGAGGTGCTCCGCGTGCCGCTGGTGATCAAGTTCGCCGGCGGCCGGCGCCGCGGCGTCGAGGACAGGCTGACCTCGCTGGCCGACCTGCCGGCGCTGCTGCTCGCCGGCGCCGGGCTGGAGACGCCGCCGGGCTTCCCGCCCGCCCCCGGCGAGGGCGAGGACCGGGCGCTGAGCGCCGCCCTGCCGGTGTCGCCGATCATCGAGGGCATCCCGCCCAAGGTGTCGTTCGTGGACCGGCGCTTCCACTTCATCTACAACGACATCGACCCGCGCCTCGCTTCGCGCTTCGACCCGCCGCCGCCGCCCCTGCGCGCCCACGAGCTCTACGACCGCCGCGACGCGGCCGAGCGCCGCGACCTGGCCGGCGCGCGGCCGCCGGAGCTGAAGGCCTACCTGGAGCGGCTGGCTCCCTTCCTGCGGCGCCTGCGCCAGGCGCGCCGCGCCGGCGGGACGATCGACGAGGGGCTGCGCCAGGAGCTGCGCTCGCTGGGCTACCTGGGCGACTGAGGGCGGAAGCAGATCTGTCCAAAATAAATTTTTAAAAAGACGGTTGCAGCGGGTAGGACCAAAGCACCAATTTCCAAGCACCAATATCCCCGCACAGGGAAGTCAAAGGGAAATCAGAGGGAAGAATGAGGGAAGAGAGAGTGGAAAAAGCCTTTTCAGGAATTCCTTCCCACTTTGTCTTCCCTCTGCCTTTCCCTCTGTCTTCCCTCCCTCTTCCCTGGAGAACCAATTGGCCTTCGTTCGGGTCATTGGAACTTGGAATTTATTTGGGATCTGGTGCTTGGTGCTTGGAATTTTAGTTTTATGAGAGCCCAACCTTCTTTGAAAACCTGAATTGCCTAGTCCCGAAACCCCTTGCGGATCAAGCTGTCTGTCCAAAAAGCAATTCATTTTGGACAGCAATGGGGCGGAAGCGGGTCACTTCCCCTGGATGCGGGCGACGGTGATCTCGTCCTGGCCGTCGTACTTGCCGTTCAGGTCCCGGTAGGACTGCAGCGGCGCCTCGGCGCCGGCCAGGAAGATGACCTGGGCGATGCCCTGCCCGGCGTGGACCACCGCTGGCCGCTGGCCGCAGTTGGCGATGGAGATGGTCAGGTAGCCCGTCCACTCGGGCTCCAGCGGCGTGACGTTGACCAGCACGCCGCAGCGGGCGTAGGTCGACTTGCCGAAGACCAGCCCCAGGACGTCGCGCGGCATGCGGAAATACTCCAGGCTGCGGCCCAGGATGAACTGCCCCGGCGGGATGAGGATGGCGTCGTCGCTGCGCGTCTCGAAGTCGCCCTCGCCGACCCGGTGCGGGTCGAGGGGCGCGGCGGAGCCGACGGGGCGGCGGTAGGTGCGGTCGAGGCGCAGGTCGTAGCCGTAGGGCCCCAGGCCGTAGGAGACGACGCCGGCGCGCACCGAGGAGGCGACGAAGGGCTCCAGCAGGCGGTGCGCCTCGGCCTGCTCGCGGATCCAGCGCGAGGACTTCAGCATCCGAGCAGGGGGTAGCGCGAGACCTTGTGGGCCATCAGGTAATGCAGCTTGCTCAGGAACTCGATGGCGTTGGTGAGGTCCTTGGAGAACTTGAACAGGTGCTTGACGAAGCTGGTCTCCTCGGCCAGCCGCAGCTTGTTCTCGAACTCGACGGTGAAGTCGCGCATCTCGATCATCAGGTTCTGCAGGTGCAGCAGGTTGTCGATGGTCTCGATCAGCACGACGGTCGAGGCGCCCTTGAGGTCGCTGCGCGGGACCAGCTTGACGCGCTCCAGCGCCTCGGTGTTCAGCTCCTTGACCAGGTAGTCGAGCTCGTCGAGGTAGGGCTTCTTGTAGTCGTCGTAGTAGCGCAGCTTGTGCACGGCGCGCTCCTGGACCTTGGCGTTCTGCTCCAGCAGCGAGTGGAACAGCTCGGCCAGCCCCAGGTGCTCCTTCTCGAACTTCTTCAGGTCGATGAAGGCGCGGCCGAGGAAGATCTTGTCGCTGTAGGCGTTGAGCAGCTCGTCCTGGTAGTGGGAGTAGAACTTGACCTCGAAGCGGCCGTGGTCGCGGTAGCGCAGGCGGCCGAGCAGCACGTCCTGCTCGCTGGCCAGGTAGCTGGCGTTCTCCTCGATCACGGCGCTGTAGACGAAGAGGGTGGCGACGATGAAGTCCTTCAGGCTGTCGAGGAACTCCTCGCTGTGGGCGATGTAGCCGGCGAGCTCGGGGAAGGATTCGCCGCGCAGCACAGTGTAGTAAGGGGAGAGGAGCACGTGCGCGCCCCGCAGGAAGAGCTCGAAGTGGAAGTTCTCCCGCACGCGGCGGAAGAGGTTGCTGTGCTGGATGGCCGGGACGTTCTCCAGGCGGCCGCCGCCGTACTTTCCCAAGACGTTCAAGGTTTCCACGGGTGCCTCCGCTCCGGGATTATAGGCGAACGCGGAGGAAAAGTAAACCAGGATGCCGGCAAGCCAGCGTTGACTTTTCGCGGGCGATTCCCTATCATGGACGGCGGATGAAAAAGCTGCCGTTGCTGGCCTTTCCCATGCTCTTCGCCCTGACGACGCTGGCCCTGTTCCTGTTTCTCTACCCGCCGCGCCCGGGCTCCCCGGATGCAACCAGCGCCTGCCTGGTGTTCCTCACCGCCCTGGGCTGGAGCGCCCTGATCGCCCTGGGCCGGCGCGGCCTGCAGCGCGCCCAGGCGGCCTATGCCGCCGCGGCGCTGCTGGCCTCGGCGCTGGTCGTCGGCCTGCGCCCCTTCCCCGTC
>DAHVOV010000315.1 GCA_027318645.1 Candidatus Aminicenantota bacterium | reverse complement strand
GCCAAGGCCCTGCGCGCCGGCTACTCGGCCACGGCCGAGGTCAAGATCCAGGAGCGGCATGGCACCCTCATCCTGCCCGAGCGGCTGCTAGTCTTCAAGGACGGCAGGAAGTTCGTCGAGGTGCCGGACGGCCAGAAAGCCGCGCGCCGCGAGGTGAAGACCGGCCTCTCCGACGGTCTCAACGTGGAGATCCTGTCCGGACTGAAGGAGGGCGAGCAGGTGGTGGAGCGGCCGCCGCGCGAGATCGAATGATCGCCGCCTTCCTGGTCAACTTCCTGCGCGACCTGCGCCGCCAGCCACTGCGCACGGTCCTGACCCTCTCGGGGGTCGTCTGGGGGACCTTCTCGGTGGCCGTGCTCATCGCCTTCGGCGCCTCGGTCCACCGCATGCAGATCAAGCGTGCCCATGGCATGGGCCAGAACCTCGTCATCGCCTGGCCGTCGCGCACGACCATGCCGTACGGGGGCTTCCTGAAGGGCCATGTCGTGCGCCTCAGCGCCGAGGACGTGGAGGCCCTCCCCTCGCGGGTGTCCGGCATCCGCCGCATCTCGCCCGAGTTCATCCTGCCGCGGCGCATCCGCTTCGGCCGCCAGGAGCTGAACAACAGCGTGCGCGGCGTCAACCCGGCCTTCGCCGTGATGCGCAACACCATCCCCCAGACGGGGCGCTTCATCGACCCGTCCGACCTGGAGCGCCGGCGCCGTGTGTGCTTCATCGGCAACACCCTGGCCCAGGACCTGTTCCGCGGCGACACGGCGGTCGGCCGCGACATCTTCATCGAGGGCGTGCCCTTCATCGTGGTGGGGGTGATGAAGGAAAAGCAGCAGAACAGCAACTACAGCGGCCAGCGCGACGAGCATTGCGCGTTCATCCCCTGGACCACGTTCTCCGCACTTTACGGCGAGAAGTACGTGAGCAACTTCCTTTTCCAGCCCGAAGACCCGGCGGGCAGCAAGCCGCTGATCCGGGACCTGCGCCGCCTCCTCGGACGGCGCCTGGGCTTCGACCCGCGGGACGAGGACGCCCTCTTCATCTGGGACGTGACCGAGCTGGAGCAGAAGTTCATCGCCTTCTTCGCCGCGTTCACGATCTTCCTGGGGGTGATCGGCTCCTTCACGCTGCTGGTGGGCGGCGTGGGCGTGGCCTCGATCATGCTGGTGGTGGTGGAGGAGCGCACCCGCGAGATCGGCGTCAAGCTCGCCGTGGGCGCCAAGCGCCGCACCATCCTGCGCCAGTTCTTCGCCGAGGCCCAGGCGCTCATCCTCTTCGGCGGCGGCATCGGCTTCCTCCTGGCCTCGCTGGCCGTGGCGGCCACCTCGCGCATCAAGGCCGTGACCGACTCCGTGGGCACGCCGGTCATCGACCCCGTCGTCTCCGTGTCCACCGTGGCCGTCCTGCTGCTGATCGGCACCGTGTCGGGCCTGATGCCGGCCCGGCGCGCCGCCGCCGTCGATCCCATCCAGGCGCTGAGGAAATGACATGGCGCTGAAGCTGCTGCCCCTGTACCTGAGCGAGTTCCGCAAGCGCCGGAAAAAGACGACGCTGATCACCTTCGCCATCGCCTGGGGGACCCTCTCGATCCTCCTGCTGATGTCCTTCGGCCGCGGGCTGTCGACCCAGTTCGGCATCAGCTTCCGCGGCCTGGGCGACAACCTGGTGATGCTCGCCGGCGGCCAGAGCTCCGTCATCTACCAGGGCCTGCCCAAGGGGAGGCGCCTGCGCCTCTACGCCGCCGACGTCGACCTGCTGCGCGCCGGCATCCCCGAGATCCAGCACATCTGCGTCGAGTCCTACAACAACGAGGCGATCTCGGCCAACGGCAAGGAGACCAACCGCAACGTCCACGGCGTCGGCCCGCTGTTCGACCTCATGCGCACCCAGGTGCCGGAGGCTGGCGGCCGCTTCCTCGACGCCGACGACGAGCTCCACAGCCGGCGGGTGGCCTTCCTCGGCTGGAAGGTCGCCGAAAACCTCTTCGGCGCCGTCCCGGCGGTGGGCCGGCAGATCGTGATCAACCGCACCCCCTTCACCGTGGTCGGCGTGCTCAAGCAGAAGATGCAGGACTCGATGTACCAGGGGCCCGACGCCGAGCAGGTCTACATCCCCTTCGCCACGTACGCCCTGATCAACAGCCAGCCCTACGTCGACCGCATCCACATCCAGCCCGTCAGCCGCGAAACGGCGCTGCTGGTCGAGAGCCGCGCCCGCGCCGTCCTGGGGCGCAAGTACCGCTTCGACCCCGGCGACAAGTACGCCCTGAACGTCTGGAACACCATCAAGGATGCGGCCGAAGTGGGAAAGATCTTCAAGGGCATCGAGGTGTTCCTCACCCTGATCGGCGCCCTGACGCTGCTCGTCGCCGCCGTCGGCGTCACCAACCTGATGTACGCCCTGGTCAAGGAGCGCACCCGCGAGATCGGCGTCAAGCTGGCCCTGGGGGCGCGCCGGCGGCACATCGTCGCCCAGTTCGTCCTCGAGACCGCCTTCATATTCCTCAAGGGCACCCTGTGGGGCGCGTTGCTGGCCTACGACATCGTGGCGCTGGTGCGCACCATCCCGCTCAATTACGACAACTTCGGCATCGAGTCCTACCTGACGCGCCCCGTCTTCTCCCTCGACATCTTCCTCCTCTTCCTGGCCCTCATGGGGACGCTGATCTTCATGGCCGGCATCTTCCCGGCCATGCGCGCCTCGCGCCTCAACCCGGTGGAGGCCCTGCGCTATGAATAGGAAGGAGCCATGATCACCTGCCGCGCAATCACCAAGGTATTCGCCATGGGGACGGCGAAGCTCGAGGCCCTGCGGGGCGTCGATATCGCCATCGAGGCCGGCGAGTTCATCTCCATCATGGGCCCGTCGGGTTCGGGCAAGTCGACGCTGATGAACATCATCGGCTGCCTGGACACGCCCACGGCGGGCACGTACCTGCTGGACGGGCGCGAGGTGGCCGGCATGACCTTCGACCAGCTGGCCGAGGCCCGCAACCGCAAGATCGGCTTCGTCTTCCAGAACTTCAATCTCCTGCCCTACGCCAGCGCCTACGAGAACATCGAGCTGCCCATGCTCTTCAACGGCAAGTCGGCCCGCCAGCGGCGGCAGCGCGTCGAGGAGCTGCTGGCCCAGGTGGGCCTCGCCGACTGGCGCCGCCACCGCCCCTCCGAGCTCTCGGGCGGCCAGCAGCAGCGCATCGCCATCGCCCGCGCCCTGGCCAACGACCCGCCGGTCATTTTGGCCGACGAGCCGACGGGCAACCTGGACTCGGCCAGCGGCGAGGAGATCATGGCCCTGTTCAACGGCCTGTGGCGCCAGGGGCGGACGCTGGTCATGGTCACCCACGACCCGAAGATCGCCGCCCACTCGCAGCGCACGGTGAAGCTCCTGGACGGCCGCGTCGTCGCCTAGCCCCGCCGCCGCCGGGCCCCGTCCTGCGGGCGGCCATTGCCGGCCGCCGGCTTTTGCGCTACAATCGGGGCTCCGAGAGGTGGGACCATGGCCTGGACGACCGTCAAGCAGATTGACTCCGACTACAAGCCGCTGCTGGACCGCGAGCTCGAGGTGCGCGGCTGGATCCGCACCCAGCGCGAGTCGAAGAACTTCGCCTTCATCGAGCTGAACGACGGCTCCTGCTTCAGGAACCTGCAGGTGGTCTACGACACCGGGCTGGCGAACTTCGCCGAGGTGGCCAAGTTCCCGCTGGGGACGTCGCTGAAGGTGACGGGCACGCTGGTGGCATCGCCCGGCGCAGGACAGCCCTTCGAGCTGAAGGCCGCGTCGATCGAGGCCGTCGGCCTCTCCGCCCTCGACTACCCGCTGCAGAAGAAGCGCCACTCCTTCGAGTTCCTGCGCACCATCCCCCACCTGCGGACGCGCAGCAACACCTTCATGGCCGTCTTCCGCGTGCGCAGCCTGCTGGCCTTCGCCCTGCACCGCTTCTTCCACGAGCGCGGCTTCGTCTACGTGCACACGCCGATCATCACCGGCAGCGACTGCGAGGGCGCCGGCCAGATGTTCCGCGTCACCACCCTGGACCCGCTGCACCCCCCGGTGGACGCCGAGGGGGCGGTCGATTACAGCCAGGACTTCTTCGGCCGCGAGACCAGCCTGACCGTCTCGGGACAGCTCAACGTCGAGGGCTTCTGCCTGGCCTTCGGCCGCGTCTACACCTTCGGCCCGACCTTCCGCGCCGAGAACTCCAACACCCAGCGCCACGCCTCGGAGTTCTGGATGATCGAGCCCGAGATCGCCTTCGCCGACCTGGGCGACGACATGCGCCTGGCCGAGGACATGCTGAAGTACGTCATCCGCTTCGTCCTGGAGCAGGCGCCGCAGGAGATGGAGTTCTTCAACCGCTTCATCGACACCGGCCTGCTGCAGCGGCTGCAGCTCGTCGCCGGCGCGGAATTCGAGCGCATCACCTACACCCGGGCCATCGAGCTCCTGCAGGGCTCCGGCCAGAAGTTCAATTTCCCGCCCGAGTGGGGCAAGGACATCCAGACCGAGCACGAGCGCTACCTGACCGACCAGGTGTTCCGCAAGCCCGTCTTCGTCACCGACTATCCCAAGGACATCAAGGCCTTCTACATGCGCCTCAACGACGACGGCCGCACCGTCGCCGCCATGGACCTGCTGGTGCCGGAGATCGGCGAGATCATCGGCGGCAGCCAGCGCGAGGAGCGCCACGACGTGCTGCGGCGGCGCATCGCCGAGATGGGGCTGAAGGAGGAGGACTACCGCTGGTACCTCGACCTGCGCCGCTTCGGCGGCGCCCCGCACGCCGGCTTCGGCCTGGGCTTCGAGCGCGCCGTCATGTACCTGACCGGCATGGAGAACATCCGCGACGTCATCCCCTACCCGCGCACGCCCAAGAGCGCGGAGTTCTGATACCCAAGGAGCGAACATGAAACGGATCATCATCGTCCTGCTTTGCGTATCGCTGTGCTGCCTGGCCGCGCCACTGGCGGCCGCGGCGAAGAACAAGGTCAAGTACGAGAAGCGCTTCGTCGACCCGGTGCTGAAGGCGATGGAGGAGGCGCGCGAGAAGGAGCAGGCCGCCCACGACGACGAGACGGCCGCCATCCGCAAGCGCCAGGCCGAGGAGAAGAAGAAGGACCGCGAGGGGGCGCGCACTCTGCTCTCCGACATGAGCGGGGTCTATCCGCCGCCGTCGCCGGCCGCCTGCCGGCCGGTCTTCCATTTCCCCCCCGTCGCCCAGTACAATACCAACACCTGCTGGAGCTTCGCCACCACGTCGTACTACGAGTCGGAGATCTGCCGCCTCAGCGGCAGGAAGATCAAGCTCTCCGAGATGTGGACCGTCTACCACGAGTACCTGGAGAAGGTGCGGCGCTGGGTGCGCGAGCGCGGCGCCTCGCTGGTCGCCGAGGGCGGCGAGAGCAACGCCATCAACCGCATCTGGAAGCAGGTCGGCATCGTGCCCGAGGAGGCCTATCCCGGCCGCCGCGTCGACGGCGACAAGCTGGACCATGAGCCGCTGATCACCGAGATCCAGGCCTTTCTCGACTACGTGAAGGCCCGCAACCTGTGGGACGAGGAGGACGTGCTGAAGCACGTGACCGTCATCCTGGACAAGCACATCGGCCCCCCGCCCAGCCGATTCACCTACGACGGCAGGGAGATGACGCCGCTCGAGTTCCTGAAGAACGAGACGAAGCTGGACATGGACAACTACGTCGACGTCATGTCCACGTCGTTCTACCCCTTCTACACCTTCCAGGAATACGCCGTCCCCGACAACTGGTGGCACAGCAAGGACTACCTCAACGTGCCGCTCGACGCCTGGTACGGCCTGATCCTGCGCGCCGTCAGGGCCGGGGTCAGCGTCGGCATCGGCGGCGACGTCTCGGAGCCCGGCAAGCTGGGGTTCCAGGACGTCTGCTTCATCCCCAGCTTCGACATCCCGGCCGCCGATATCGACCAGGACGCCCGCGAGTTCCGCATCGACAACCGCACCACCGAGGACGACCACGGCATCCACATCGTCGGCTATGCCCGATACCGCGGCCAGGACTGGTTCCTGGTCAAGGACTCGGGCCGCTCGGCGCGCTGGGGCCGGCACGAGGGCTACTATTTCTTCCGCGGCGACTACGTCAAGCTCAAGATGCTGACCTTCACCGTGCCCAAGGACCTGATCCGGGACGTCCTGGCGAAGGTGAAGAAATAGCCGGGGCCGCCATGGGCAGGGTCGTCGCCGAGGTGACCGTCGTTCCCTTGGGGACGGCATCGCCGTCGCTGAGCGCGTGGGTCGCCGGGGTCGAGAAGGCCCTGGCGCGGTTCCCCGGCCTGAAGACGATGCTCACTCCCATGTCGACCGTAATCGAGGGCGAGATGGCCGAGGTGGTCGAGGCGGTCAAGGCCATGCACGAGGTCCCCTTCCGCATGGGAGCCATACGCGTCTCGACGACGCTGCGCATCGACGACCGCCGCGACCGGCCCGTGACCATGGAAGGCAAGCTCGAAGCAGTAAAGAATAAACTCAGTGACAAGTGACGAGTGACAAGTGACGAGGAACCGCAGCAGAGAGATCGGCTGCGTCCCCTCATTACGTAACTCCAGACCTGCTCCCGGCGCCATCACTCGAAACGCATGGCGTTCCAGCGGAGGATCCCCTTGATCGGTCCGCAAACGGCGCGGGAAACAGGCCGGCGATTGACATTCCCCGGGGCGTATTTCAG
>DAHVOV010000310.1 GCA_027318645.1 Candidatus Aminicenantota bacterium | reverse complement strand
CGTTCTTCCGCTGAACAGAGGGCGAAAGCCTTTCCTGGTGCGAGGTCCTGCCGGGCGTGTTGAAATCCCCGCTGTTTTCCAATACAATATGCCTTGATCCCTTATCGGGGAATAAGGAGAATGCAACCCATGGGCTTGATAAAGAAGGGAAAAGAGCTTTGGTTCTTCGAGGACCTCTACAGCGACACGACCTACGGATTCAAGGTCTCGCGGGTGATCGTCCCCGAGACCGACACCGGCTTCCAGAAGCTGATGATCCTGGAGACCGACCGCTTCGGCCGCGTGCTGGTGCTGGACGGCATCGTGCAGCTGACCGAGGAGGACGAGGGGATCTACCACGAGTGGATCGCCCACTGGCCGCTGTTCGCCCTGAAGCGGCCGGCGCGCCACGTGCTGATCATCGGCGGCGGCGACTGCGGCGTGGCCCGCGAGGTCCTGCGCCACAAGTCGGTCGAGCGGGTGACCATGGTCGAGATCGACCGCATGGTCTGCGACCTGTGCCGCGAGCACATGCCGGCGGTGTGCGCCGGGGTGTACGAGGACCCGCGCTTCAAGCTGATCATCGGCGACGGCGCCGAGGTCATCCGCCGCCTGAAGGGGCAGTGCGACGTGATCGTCATCGACTCCACCGATCCCATCGGCCCGGCCCAGAGCCTGTTCAACACCGACTTCTACCAGAGCGTCTACGACGCCCTGCGCGAGGGGGGCATCACCATCCACCAGACCGGGGCGCTGATCCTGCAGCCCTTCGAGGCCCCGGGCAGCTGGCGCCAGATCGAGCGCAGCTTCGACGACGTGCGCGTGGTGCAGTTCGCCAACATCAGCTACATGGGCGGGCCGTTCAGCCTGACCGCCGGCTCCAAGGGCCGGGGCGTGTTCCGCCTCGCCGAGCGCAATGCCCTCAAGGCCTACGCCAGGGCCGGCTTCCGCACCTCCTGGTACTCGCCGCGCATCTCGGCCGTCCCCTATCCCGAGTTCCAGAAGCGGCTGGAGACCGATAAGTACGGCGAGGAGATCGTCATGGACGTCAACCTGCCCGCAGGGAGCGCCCCGGGCGCCAGGCAGGTGTCCCGCTGGGCCTCCCGCACCTGCGAGGCCATCAAGATGAAGGCCTTCGGCGCTCCCATCTACGCCGATCCGCGGCTGGGCGACGGCGCCACCCTGGTGCAGTACGTGGAGACCAGCGCCATCAACTACCGGCGCTACGGGCGGACGGCGGCGCTCAACTGCTTCACCTGCGCCTTTCTGCCGGTGAGCGACGCCATCCGCTCCTCCCTCGATTTCTTCAGGGCCGACAGGGCGCTGTGCTGGCACGTGCCCCGCGGCTCCTTCGCCGGCATCAAGGCGATCCGCAAGAACACCCGCATCTTCGAGTACGACCGCCGCGGCAACCGCGCCTCCAGGGCGCTGATGCCCTGCCTGGTCGAGAGCGCCCAGGCCTTTTCCCCCTCCTTCCCCTTCTTCTCGTCGCCGGCCACCCCCCAGTTCGAATTGATCATGGACATCTACGACTGCGACTACGACCGCATCGCCTCATCCCCGGCCGTGGCCCGCTGGGCCGGCAGGGAATTCCCGGGCATGACCGGGCTCAAGACCGTCGGCAAGGCCGATGCCCCTGATTTCGGCCATGCCAAGAAGAAGACGGCGGGGCCGTCGGTCGTGCAGCTCCTCAGGGGCGGCTCGAACATCAGCCACTACTCGGTGAACTGGCTCATGATCGTGGTCAACGTGGTGATCAACCGCGGGTTCGACCTGGAAAGGGCCGTCCGCCGGACCATGAAGTATTTCAAGGGGAAATACGCCGTCTGCTGGCTCCTGCCCAGGGGAGACAATGGCCGCTCGCTGAAGGAGGTCGCGGAGA
>DAHVOV010000296.1 GCA_027318645.1 Candidatus Aminicenantota bacterium | reverse complement strand
TATTCCCCTTTTTATCACTAAACCGGTCCGCCGGCAATCGGCCCGCACACGGCTGTTCCTTCCAGGCGGATTCCCCTTCTTATCCAGGAATATCCCCAATGCCGCGGGAGCACAAAATTCATTATTGCCAAATCGCGTGCCGGCTGCCAGGATGGGGAGTCAGGGGGAGGACCAAAAAAATGGCTGAAAAGGAGGGGCTGCTGCCGGCGCACGGCGGTTACCGCAGGCTGAAGAGCTTCCAGGTCGCCCAGCTGATCTACGACGCCACTGCGCGCTTTTGCGATTCGTTCATCGACCGCCGCAGCCGCACGCACGACCAGATGGTGCAGGCGGCGCGCTCGGGGGTGCAGAACATCGCCGAGGGCAGCGTGGCCTCGGGCACCTCGAAGAAGAGCGAGCTCAAGCTGACCAACGTGGCCCGGGCCTCGCTGGAGGAGCTGCGCCTGGACTACGAGGACTTCCTGCGCCAGCGCGGCCTGCCCATTTGGCCGCCGAGCCATCCGGCGCTGCTGCGCTTCAAGGGCAGGCGCTGCAGCAGCATGGCGGAGCTGCTGGACTGGGAGAAAGAAGAGCTGGAAGAAGAGAAGAAGGGACGGACACGGACAGACACGGACGAACAGAGACAAGGGGGAGCTCCTGCCTGGTCCTTGCCTGGCCGTGAAAGCCCGTGCCTGTCCGTTCTTTCTGCCTCGAAAGCACTGCTGCAAGCCAATGCCCTGCTCTCGCTGCTGAACCTGTGCTGCTGGCTGCTCGACCGCCAGATCGTGGCCCAGGCCGCCGCCTTCGAAAAGGAAGGGGGTTTCACGGAGCGCCTGTACCGCGTGCGCAGCCAGCGCAGGAACAAGCCCTGAACTTTACAAAGCCAAGCGCGGCCGCTACAATGGACTGAAATTCAACGGCGAGGTGAACCATGTCGCAGCGGATGATCAAGCAGTTCATGGAGATGGTGCAGATCGACAGCGAGTCGGGCAACGAGGCCCGCTTCATCGATTACCTGCTGAAGGAGTTCAAGAAGATCGGGGCGACGGCCAGGAAGGACGCCTACGGCAACCTGGTGGCCAAGCTGCCGGCGAAAAGAAGCAAAAGCAGGAAGCCCATCCTCCTCTCCTGCCACGCCGACACGGTGCAGCCCGGCAAGGGGATCCGGCCGAAGCTGGCCGGCGGCGTCATCCGCTCCGCGGGCGACACCATCCTGGGCGCCGACGACAAGGCGGGCATCGCCGAGATGCTCGAAGCGCTGCGCGTGGCGCCGGTGCGGCCGGCCATCGAGGTGGCGATCAGCCGCCAGGAGGAGGTCGGGCTGCACGGCGTCAAGAACATGGACTACAGGCTGCTGGCCGCCCGGCGCGGCTTCCTTCTGGACAACGACACCCTCGACACCATCGTCATCGGCGGCCCTTCCTACTTCGCCATCGACGTCGAGGTCCAGGGCCGCGCGGCGCACGCCGGCATGGAGCCGGAGAAGGGCATCAACGCCATCGCCGCCGCCGCCCGGGCCATCGCCGTCCTGAAGCTGGGCCGCCTCGACAAGGAGACGACGGCCAACGTCGGCGTGATCAGCGGCGGCCTCATCCGCAACGGGGTGCCGGCCAAGGCCTGCTTCCTGGCCGAGTGCCGCAGCCTGACGCATCGCAAGGCCAAGGCGCTGGCCGCGAAGATGGAGCGGACCATAAAGCGCGAGGTCGCCAAGGCCGGGGCCAAGGCGCTGGTCAAGGTCGACAATCTCTGCAAGGCCGTCGCCATCCCCGCCGACGCCTGGACCGTGGTCACGGCGCAGAAGGCGCTCGCCGTAGTCGGCGTCAGGGCCAGGACCACCTTCATCACCGGCTTCACCGACGCCTCGATCTACAACAACCACGGGATCGAGATGGCGGTGGTGGGCATCGGCGCCCGCAGCGAGCACTCGACCGAGGAGCACATCCGCGTCGCCGACATGGAGAAGGCGGTCAGGATGCTGGTGGAGATCATGAGATTGTCGGCATAGGGCTTTCGGAACTCGGCGTACGGCATACGGCGTACGGCGGACGGTCAGGCAGCTTTCTAACAGAGCGTCGAGGTTCCACGTACCACGTGCCACGTACCACGTTTGAAGGAATCCAGTACTAGGTTAACGGTAGACGGTATACGGTAGACGGCAGCAGCAAATAAATGGCCTGATTTACAGTTATGTTTTTACCGTAAACCGTACACCGTAAACCGTCCACCGAGTTCCGGCTGTTGCGGTTCCGAACACAAACACTAACACAAACACCAACACTCATGCTTAGAGCACTGGTTCCTCCAGCCGACAACACAGGGGGCTTGGCACAAGGCGGCATAAGGTATACAATAAGGTTCAGAGAATTACGTTCCTCCAGGAGATAAATCCCATGATCGCAGAGATGCTGTCCAGGGCCCTGACCATCATCGTCATCGGCATGGGCGTGGTGTTCAGCTTCATCCTGCTCATGTCCGTGGCCATCCGCCTCAACGCCAGGATACTCAAGGCGCTCGGCAAGGACAAGGAGACGGCGCGATGAACCGGAACAAGCCGCTCATCGTGCTAGCCACCCTGGCCGGGCTGGTCCTCATCGGCTGCCTGGGATACTTCGCGACCAAGGCGCGAGCCGCGACAACGACGCCGGAGCGGGCCCCGGCGCAGGCAACGCCGGCCGAAGCGCAGGCCGGAGATGCCGCCAAGGCCGCGCCCGCCAGGGCCTCCGCGCCGGCGGACGCCAAGGCCGCCGCGCACCAGGAAAGGATCGACCGCGACAACCTGAAGGACTTCTCCTTCTCCAAGTTCCTGGGCAATATCCTCAAGACCACCGGCGTCTACGCCTTCCTGCACGGCGGCTACACGTCCCGCTCCGCGCTGGGCCAGCCGGTCACCGTCCGCGGCTGGCAGAGCCTGCTCATGGTGCTGGTCGGCCTGGCGCTGCTCTGGCTCGGCGTGGCGAAGAACTTCGAGCCGCTGCTGCTGATCCCCATCGGCTTCGGCACACTGCTGGTCAACGTCCCCATCGCCAACATGGGCGGGATCACCCAGGGCGTTCCCGGCTTCCTCAAGGTCGTCTACGAGGCCGGCGTCGGCAACGAGTTCTTCCCGCTGATCATCTTTATGGGCATCGGCGCCCTGACCGACTTCGGGCCGCTGATCGCCAATCCCAAGCTCTCCATTCTCGGCGCCGCCGCGCAGATCGGCGTCTTCGGCACCGTCATCGGCGCCGTGCTGCTCAACCTGCTTCCGGGGTTCTCCTACACCCTGAAGGAGGCCTGCGCCATCTCAATCATCGGCGGCGCCGACGGCCCGACCTCGATCTACATCGCCGCCAACCTGGCGGCGCACCTGCTCGGCCCCATCGCCGTCGCCGCCTACTCCTACATGGCCCTGGTGCCGCTCATCCAGCCGCCCATCATGCGCGCGCTGACCACGAAGAGCGAGCGCCGCATCCGCATGAAGCAGTCCCGGCCCGTGGGCAAGGCCGAGAGGATCATGTTCCCCATCATCCTCACCGTGCTCTGCATCCTGCTCATCCCCGCCGCCACGCCCCTGATCGGGACGCTGGCCTTCGGCAACTTCATCCGCGAGGTGGGGATCGTGGACCGGCTGGCGCGCACGCTGCAGAACGAGCTGCTGAACATCACCTCCATCCTCCTCTCCCTCGGCGTCGGCGCGCAAATGACGCCGGAGAAGTTCATGCAGCCGGCCACGCTGGGGATCGTGGTCCTGGGGCTGGTGGCCTTCTCGCTGGGCAGCGCCGGCGGCATCCTCCTGGCCAAGGCGATGAACCTGTTCTCCCGCGACCCCATCAACCCGCTCATCGGCTCCGCCGGGGTGTCGGCCGTGCCCATGGCCGCGCGGGTGTCGCACGTCATGGGCCAGAAGGAGGACCCGGGCAACTACCTGATCATGCACGCCATGGCGCCGAACGTCTCCGGCGTGATCGGGACCGCCATCGCCGCCGGGGTCATGATCGCTCTGTTCAAATAGCAATAAAGAGATACGAAGCCAGAGGTTCCACGCTGCCGGCCCCGGATTAGGTAGACGGTATACGGTATACGGCAGCAGCAATAAAATGGCCTAATTTTCAGTTATGTTTTTACCGTAAACCGTACACCGTAAACCGTCCACCGAGTTCCGGCTGTTGTCGATTCCTTCTTGCTGACACTGTCACTGTCACTGGCACTGGCACTGGCACTGCATGCCCTGCTACGGCGTGCGGATCTTGAACGGCCGGCTTTCGCTGGTCAGGACCGATCCGCCCTTCACGGCCCTCACGAAGATCGTGCAGCCCTTCTGCACCCCGGGGCGGAAGTACACCGACCCCGCGTTGCGCACCGTGCCGACGGTCCAGGAGAATTTCCCGTCGGTCGCCGTCACCCCCCGGGCGATCTGGAAGCCGCCGGTCCCCGTCGGCCGGGACGGGTCGGGATAGTGGAGATCGATCTCCACCGTGTAGCCTTCCAGCTTCATCCAGTTCCAGCGGATATCCTCGACCGTCCCCGAGACCCAGGTCTCGCCGCTGTTCGGAGCGAACAGCGCGATGCTGGGCCGCGGGCTCAGGGTGAACGGGCCGTCCGAATCGTCGGTGTACAGGCCGTCGAGGCTGGTCACGCGGACCTTGAAGCCGCGCCCGGAGAGGAGCTCGCGCCCGCCGCAGGTACTGGCGTCCCAGTAGAAGGTGCACATGCCGCCCGCCGGCGTCCGCTTGCTGAGCACGCCGACCAGCCGGCCGTCCTTCAGGAGCTCGATCCGCAGGTCGCCCTCCACGTAATGGGGAGTCCAGCGGACCGGGTAGGAGCCGCCCATGGGGATGTCCTCGCCGCCGTTGGGCTGCAGCACCTGGACGAAGGGCGGACGGTACGCCATGATGAAGCAGCGGCCGCTGACGCCGGCCAGCACGCCCTGGCTGACCTTGACGCGGTAGGTGCCCTCCGCCGTGGCCAGCGGGATGGGCCAGCTCAGCGGCGAGCCCCCGACCGGAACGGCTTCGGCGATCACGTAGCGCTCGGGGCCGTCCTGGCGCTCCAGGTCGACCCGCACGTTGCCGCTGACGTCGGTCGCGGTCCAGGCGACGCTCATGGTCGCGCGCGACGCCTCGTAGGCAGCGGTCTCCATCGGCGAGGTGACCGCGATCGTCCCCAGCAGGCTGAAGGCGGCGTCGCTGAAGTCCTGCTCGTCCTCGCCGACGAGCTTGAGGCGCAGGTAATAGTCGCCGCCCGCTGCGGCCACGCCGTCGGTCGTGACGCCGGCCGTCCAGGAATAGGAGCCGACGACGCCGCGGGTGCCCTCGACAATGGTCCCCACGCGGTTGGCCTCGAGGGTGCCCCCGCGATACAGGGTGATGCGCATGCTGCTGCCCGCCGCGGTCGGGGTCCAGGTGATGGTCACCGTGCTGCCGATGGCCCACCTCTCGCCGCCGTTGGGCGAGGTGACAGTGACGGCCGGAAGACAGGCACAAACCAGAATGATCGCCATCGTCATGCCGAAAAACAACCTTCTAGTCCGCTTCGCGTTCATGTGCACCTCCAGCAGTCGCAGGGCCGCCCTGCTTCGCATAAGTAATATCGGTTGGCACGCGGATATCTCGGCGTACGGCTTAGGCAAGTGATTAGTGATTTGTGATTAGTGATTAGTGATTAGAAGCTGCAATCGATCGGCCTTTGCTGTTCCAATCACTAATCACTAATCACTCTTGTCCTAAGAAAATCATTCAAGTTCGAACAACAGCCTTTGTCCATCGGGTTCATGAGGCAGTTTGAAGCGGTTGGGACTTAATCTGAGCAAGGCGATAATATCGGTTTTTTGGAAGAGTGCTTCCCGAAGAACA
>DAHVOV010000246.1 GCA_027318645.1 Candidatus Aminicenantota bacterium | reverse complement strand
CTGCCCCTTCACCTCGACCTTCGAGGTCGCCTACGACCGCGAGCGCCTGGTGATGGGGCTCGATCCCGACGCCGGCGACTTCGCGGCGCGGCTGGGCGAGGCCCTGGGCCGCGGCGTCGACGGGGAAACGTCCGACCGCTTCCGCGAGATGATCGCCGACGCCCGCGACGCCGGCATCCCGGTGGGCCGGCCGTCCGTCGAGGCCGGCGACTTCTTCCCCGAGAAGAAGTGGGACGTGCTGGCCGTTTCGGGGTACATGTGCCCCGACCCCTATTCCGGGGCGCCGGGGGTGGAGGAGGCGGGCCCGGGGCGCTACCGGGTGACGGTGCGCCTGGCCAGCGGCCGCGGCGACAAGCGCATCACCTTCACCCTGCGGCTGATGGAGACGCTGGAGCAGAGCCGGCTGGTCTTCAACCCCCTGCTCAACCGCTTCATGGCCGGCGAGGACTACGAGCACCGGCCGGTGAAGATCTCCGACTCGGGGCGCATCCGCAACGAGCTGCAGACGCTGTGCTCGGAGGCGCTGGAGTTCCCGCAGCAGGACCACATCCGCATCCACCTCGACCGCATCCCGGCCGAGGTGATCCCGCTCCCGGCTCAGGCCAAGCTGCTGGAGATCCTGCGCTGGTACAAGAAGCACCACCCGATCTGGTTCTCCTGGCTGGAGATCGCGCCCGCCAAGGGGACGGCGCAGCATCGCTGACGCCAGATCCCCAAGGGGACGGCGCGGCGGAGGAAGGGGCTACCGTTTCACGTAGATCGCCACGCCCCGGACGAGCTTGTTGGTGTCGAGGCTGACCGGCCCTTCGTCGCCGTCGGAGATGTCAACGCCGCGGGCCATGCTCTCGAGGATCAGGCCGTTGGCGCCGAGCTTCGCGGCCTTGACCTTCATGTGCGCCACCATTTCGCCGAAGGTCGGCCCGCCCAGCAGCTCCTCGGCGTGGATCAGGGCCAGCCGGGTGTAGGGGGCGGGCACGTCCCGGGCGGAGAGATACACCTCCACGTCATCGGGATTCGTACGGGGGAGCGGCTCCGAGCCGGCGAGGCGGATGGCGCTGGTCCGGACGCAGGCCGCGGCCGCCGCGGCGGCCACGCACAACAGGGCGATGGCGACTCGTTTCATGCTTTCTCCTCCTTCGGCGGGCGGCATCACGCCGCCCCCGCTTCAGGGAAGCATGGCCCGTGCCATTCCCGGGAGTGGAAAGTGTTCGGAAAACGGGACAGCTTGCGGCGTCGGTCGTTCTCCCGTCCCATCCGCCGTTCGTCTTTTTCTGCCGCATGCGGTCGCCGCGGACTGAACCGGCGGGGACAGGGGGCAGGCGCCGGGGTATTGATCCGGGACGCGGGATCCCGGCCTAGACCGACTTCAGCGCCTGCACCGACTCCTCGGGGGAGATGGGGTTGATGTAGAAGCCGGTGCCCCACTCGAAACCGGCCACCCGCGCCAGCACCGGCATGAACTCGACGTGCCAGTGGAAGAACTCGCCGACGCTGTTCTGGCAGGGGGCGTTGTGCAGGATCAGGTTGTAGTCGGGGCGTTCCAGCAGCCGGCCCACCCGGCCCAGGATGTCGCTCAGCAGCCGGCCCAGGCTGTCCAGCTCGGGATCGGGGGTGGACTCGAACTCGGCGGCGTGGCGCTTGGGATAGACGGCCAGCTCGAACGAGAAGCGCGGCGCGTAGGGGGCGAGGGCGACGAAGTGCTCGTTCTCCAGCAGCAGGCGGCGGTCGCTCTCGCTCTCGTACTGGATGATGTCGCAGAAGATGCAGCGCTCCTTCATGGCATAGTGGGCGCGCGCGCCCTCGATCTCCTCCTGGAGGCGCAGCGGCACCACCGGCAGGGCGATGAGCTGGGTGTGGGAGTGGGAGAGGGTGGCGCCGGCGGTGGGGCCGAAGTTCTTGAAGACCATGATGGTCTTGAAGCGAACGTCGCGCTTCAGGTCCAGGACGCGGCTGCGCGCGGCCAGCAGCGTGTTGCGCACGACGGCGGCGTCGCCGTCGAACCAGGTCTGGCCGTGGCGCGGCGTCTCGATGAGCACCTCGTGGGCGCCGATGCCGCTGATGCGGTCGTAGAAGCCCTCGCCGCTCTTGCGCAGCTGCCCCTCGATGCGCAGCGCCGGGAACTTGTTGGGCACGACGCGCAGGTCCCAGCCGGGGGCGTTGGCCGGCGAATGGCCGGGGCGCAGGGCGAAGGTCTCGGGCGGGGTCATGGCCTCGTTGCCCGGGCAGAAGGGGCAGTTCTCCGGGCTGGAGAGGTCCTGGTCGACGACGATCTTGTAGTAGCGCGGCCGCTGCTTGCGCTCCTCGGAGATGATGACCCAGGTGCCGGTGATGGGGTCCTTGCGCAGCTCGGGCACGGTCACTCCTCGAAGGCGCCCTCGATGTGGTCGCAGACCGGTTTGGTGCCGCCGGTCAGCACCGAGACCACGTCGAAGCGCACGCGGTGGCCGCGCCAGGGCCGGCGCGCCGCGAACACCCTGGCGGCGCGGATGATGCGCCGCTGCTTCGCGGGGGTGACGAAGGCCACGGGCTCGCCGTGGTCGCAGGCCTTGCGCGTCTTCACCTCGACGAAGCACAGGATGTCGCCGATGCAGGCCACCAGGTCGACCTCGGCGCCGGCGGCGCGGAAGTTGGGCTGGACGATCTTGTAGCCCTTGGCCTTGAGGAAGGCGGCCGCCGCCTTTTCGCCGCTGAGCCCGACGTCCCGGCTGTCCAATGGCCTCCTATTTCAGGTGGGAGCGCGTCTCCGCCATCGTGATGTTCAGCGTCTCCAGCTCGGCCAGCACCGGCAGGTAGACGTCGGGGGTGACGGGGATGAACACGCCCTGGCGGGTGATGCGGCCCTCGGCGATCAGGCGCGTGCCGATGGCCATGGGCAGGCTGACGGTGCGCGCCATGGAGCTGTCGCCGAAGGGGATGCCGAAGTCGATGAGCGTCGAGGTGATCAGGTCGCGGCTCTTGTCCTTGTTCTCGACGATGAAGCGGTGGCGCAGCAGCAGCAGGTCCTTCTCGCCCTCCCGGAAGAAGAGCTTCTTCTGCAGCTGGGCGCTCAGCACGTCGAGATAGCTGCCGGCCTCGGGGATCGCCTCGTCGGAGAACAGCCCCAGCCATTCCAGGCGCTTCATGACCGCCGAGGAGGCGGCGATGCCCAGCTTTTTGGCCGTCTCCTTCTTGAGGTCCTTGCCGGCGGCGGCGCCGACCAGGCCGGCGGTCATCTGCCTGAAGGAGATGCCCTTCAGCCCGGGTTGCGGCGCCTCGTCGACCAGACCCAGCTCGACGATCTTCTTCAGCGTCTCGCACCAGCCGATGTTGCGGTAGGTGCCGCGGATGACGGTCAGGGCGTCCTTCAGGCCGTACAGCTCCTTGTAGGGCACCGAGTCGCGGTTGGGGTAGACCTCGAACTTGCCCAGTCCCTCGACCTCCTCCACCTTGGGGTTGGCGAACAGGTCCTTGCCCGGGATCTCGACGACCTTGCCGTCCTCGAGGTAGCGGGCCGAGTTGCGCGAGGCCAGCACCACCCCGCGCGGGCTCCAGGAGAACTTGTAGCCGAAGGGATTGTCGTTGTGCTCGGGCGCCGGCAGGCCGCCGCAGTAGGAGTGGAAATGCAGCACCTTGCCGCCCTCGGCCTCGACCTGGTGGATGATCTTCATGGCCGACATGTGGTCGATGCCGGGATCGACGCCGATCTCGTTGAGGAAGATGAGGCCCTTGGCCGACACGGCGGGGGCCAGCTTCTTCATCCCCTCGGACACGTAGGAGGTGGTCACCATGTTCTTGCCGTGCTCCAGGCACAGGCCGGCCACCTTGACGTGGTGGATCCAGGGCAGCAGGCTGATGACGATGTCGTTCTGGGCGATCAGCGCCGCCAGCTCCTTCTCGTTCTCCACGTCGACGGCCACGGCGCGGCCGTTGGCGTGGCCCTTGACCAGGTTCTCGGCCTTGCTGACCGTGCGCGAGGCGACGGTGACCTGCAGACCCTTCTGCTCGAGCAGGTAATGGACCCCGGGGCGGCTGACCAGCCCGGCCCCCAGCACCAGTATCTTATTCATGCGTTCCTCCTGTTTGCAGGAAATCCTTCATGTAGGCATAGTCGGCGGTGAACCCGCCCCGGTGCAGCAGCAGCGCCTGGCGGACGGGGAAGGGTAGGCCCAGGGCGTCGGTCGGCCGGCCGTAGTCGGCGCCGGCGATGGCCGGCACGAAGTCGCGCAGCACCCGCGAGAACTCCTGCGAGGACTCGCGCGGGAACTCGCAGGGCAGGTTGTCGACGGCCATGACCGTCGTCCCCAGCGCCTCGACGCCGTCGGCGAAGCGGTCCTCGCCGGCGAAGTAGGTGAAGAAGGCGTGGTCGGGCTTGGTGGCCTTGTGGGTGATCTCGATGGAGCCGTCGATGTCGCAGGAGATGTCGCCGATCACCTGCAGGCGCGGGGTCGACTCCAGCACCGTGCGCTGCTTCAGGTAGGCCTTGGTCACCAGGCGCGGGTATTTCTCGGTCCAGTAGATGCAGTTGACCAGGATCGAGAGCTGCGGCAGGTAGCCCTCGAACTTGCTCTCGTAGCGCTCGGGATGGGCGTAGTATTCCTGCAGGTCGAAGGCGCCCTGGAGCGGGCGCACCATGTCGTCCTCGCCGAACACCACCTTGACCAGGTTGAGGGTGTCGCTGCTGAAGTTGTCGATCATCTCCAGCAGCGCCTCGGCCGAGAGCACCTTGTGCGGCAGCAGGTCGAAGATCTCCTGGGCGCCGCGCGACACGTTGCCGTAGCCGGCGAAGCCCACCACCAGCGGGCACAGCTCCTCGGGGAACCCCTTCTCGTCGATCTCGGCGCCGACGGCCTCGACCGCGGCCTTGGCCTCCTCGAGGGTGGCGTAGCGGTAGGCCTGCTGGATGCGGGCGAAGGGGCTGGCGATGCCGCGGGCCTGCAGCTTGAGGCCGTAGCCGTGCAGGGTGTCGAGCATGCCGGCCAGCCCGGCGAAGCGGCCGAAGAAGATCAGGCGCCGGTTCTTCTCGTCGATGACGCGCTCGTAGTCGATCAGGCTGCAGCGCCGCTCGACCATGGTGCGCAGCATGTCCATGTTGTAGGGCTGGCCCTTGATGGTGTGCGAGAAGAAGACGTAGGTGCGGTCCGGGCGGAACATCGCCGCCGGGATCTCCTTGACGGCGAAGACGGTGCCGGCGCCGCCGATGTCCTCGCTGACCTCGGCGCCGGCGGCGCGGTACTCCTCGTCGCGGAACACGCGGATGGGGGAGGGCTGGACGATCGTGCGGATGCCGTGCCGCTCGCGCAGCCAGCGCACGTCGTCAGGGACCAGGGGGACCCTCCGTTCCCACTCGTTCTTGTCTTCCCTGCGGATGCCGATGATCTTGTTCATGGGTTCCTCTGGATCGCTGCTTGGCTTAGTTAGTACTTTAACAAAATATCGGCAGCGAGTCAACC
>DAHVOV010000241.1 GCA_027318645.1 Candidatus Aminicenantota bacterium | reverse complement strand
CCGCTCCCGGGCGGCAGCCTCATAGCCATCGAAGACAACCTGGCCCCTGCCGTCGCGGTACCCGTCGCGGACCAGCCACGGGTCCATGCTCCGAAGGTGGAGGTGAGGGTTGGCCCGGAGGAGGACCTCGGAGTACTCCCCCTCCTTGACCCCGACCTCGACTCCTTCGGTGTAGCCGAGCTCGGCTCGTCGCGCCAGGCCCCGCCCCCTCCCTGAACTTGACAACCTTTTCCAACGAGTTTAATCAAAAACCAGCGAGGCCCCCATGATGAAGGTCACCGCGTTCGTCGGCAGCGCCCGCCGGCAGCACACCTACCGCGCCGTCGAGCGCTTCCTGGCCAACCTGCGCGCCCACGGCGACGTCGAGACCGAGATCGTCTTCCTCAGCGACCACCACCTGGAGATCTGCCGCGGATGCGCGCTGTGCACCAACAAGGGCGAGGAGCTGTGCCCGCTGAAGGACGACCGCGACCTGCTGCTGGAGAAGCTGTTCCGCTCGGACGGCGTCGTATTCGCCTCGCCCAACTATTCGTACAACGTGTCGGGGCACATGAAGGTCTTCCTCGACCGCCTGGCGTTCGTCCTGCACCGGCCGCGCGGCTTCGGCAAGGCGTTCACCAGCATCACGGTCGAGGCGATCTACCGCGGCAGGGAGATCGCCAAGTACCTCGACTTCGTCGGCATGGTGCTGCGCTTCAACGTGGTCAAGGGCCGCGTGGTGAAGTCGCTGGAGCCGCTGCCCGAGAAGGTGCGGAAGCGCAACGAGGAAACGATCGACCGGCTGAGCCGGAAGTTCCACAAAACGCTGGTCAACAGGAAGCTCCATACCCCCTCCCTGTTCGAGCTGTTCATGTTCCACTGGGGCAGGACGAGCCTGCGCCTGATGCTGGACGAGGGGTGGCGGGACTACCGCTATTACCACGACCAGGGCTGGTTCACGTCCGATTATTTCTACCCCACGCGGCTGGGCCCCATCAAGAAGGCGTTCGCCTGGGCGGTCGACTCCTTTTTCTCCCGCCGCATCCCCAAGCAGCCGGGGTATGACGCGCTGAAGGGGAAGTGAATTAAGGATCGATCGGGGCCCGGCTCAGGATCCCCACCATCCCCCTGCCTGACGGAAGACGGACGGCGGTCGCTCCGCGCATCACCTGACCTCGGCTTTCTGAGGACCAGGACCGCCTATGGCTTCGCCTCGGCAACGATGTAAAGATACGATAAATTTCCCGCGCCAGTATTGGTCACGTCATGTTCGGTCATGGGCGGGCAATAGAGGACCTCGCCCTTGGCGAACTGGAGGACCAGGCCGCCGACGATCTCCATCCTGCCATGTCCTTCGAGCACAACCAGCACTTCCTCGTATTTTTTCGTGCTGTGCCTGCCGACCGACTTTCCCGGCGCCAGCGTGACCAGCCCGGCGTGCATGGTCGAGGTTTCCGGCGGCCCGCCCAGGACCCGCAGGTACTCCCTGCCGCCGCTGTCCAGCCTGATCACTTTCGGAGCCGGCTTCGCCTCCTGGCTGGGAAGTGCCGCCGTCGCGGCGATCCAGGCGATCATCAGGGCAAAGATGACGATTTTCTTCATGTTGGCCTTCCTTGTCAGATTTTTTAGAGCACGTTTCCCATATCCGAAGCGCAACCATAAAGCATCAGGCAAAAATAGTAAAGTGGGGTCTGACAGGTCCGTTCCGATCCCGACCTGAGAGAATGAGCCTGCGATTGCTTTCCACTTTTTCCTTTTTCCTTTTGCCTTTTACCTTATGGGCCCTGCTTCCTGAAATCCTTCGCCCCGACGCCGGGCGCGATGTAGCGCCGCCAGTATCGCGTCAGCGACGTATAGGTGAACATGAACTGAGTGATAGTGATAGTGGTAGTGATAGTAGCGAGCATTAACACGCACTGTCAGTTCTTTGTTTAGCTTCTTCCTAACACAAACACGAACACTAACACTTAGGTCGTTCTTTAGCGCACTCAGGCCATTGCTGCTGCTGCCACTATCACTACCACTATCACTTATTTGCCAAGTCCACTTCCCTGAAGAACGCCTCCAGCTTGCGCGGATCGAGGCGGTTGCCGGTGCGCACGCCGGTGCACAGGTCGACGCCGAAGGGGCCGACCTGCTCGATGGCGGCGCGGACGTTCTCCGGCTTCAGCCCGCCGGCGAGGAAGACCGGCTGGGGCGAGAGATCGACGATGCGGCGGCTGAGGCGCCAGTCATGGACGCGGCCGGTGCCGCCGAGCTGCTTGACCGAAAGATCGGGGTTGCCGCTGTCGAGGAGCAGGGCATCGGCCTCTTCGGCGGCGCACAGCGCCTCGTCGACCGATCCCTCGTCGCGGACGTGGACGACGCGGACGATCTTGATCGCCGGCAGCTCCGCCCGTACGGATGCGACCGCCCCCATTTCGGGCGCGTCGACCAGCTGGATGGTGTTGGTCAGGGTGCGGCGGTGGTGGGCGACGATCTCGTCGGCGCCCGTCTCGCAGGTGAGCAGGAAGGTGGCCACCGGCGGCGGCACTGCGGCGGCGATGCGACGGATCAGGTCGTCGTCGATCGGTCCCGGGCCGCTGGGCATGGCGCCGACCATGCCGACGGCGGCGGCTCCCATGGAGACGGCCAGCCGAGCCTCCTCGACGGAATGCATGCAGCAGATCTTCACGCGCGTGTTCATGGTTTCACTATATCACAGAAAAGAGACATTAGACGTTGGCAAGATGCAGCTCCCCCCTGAGGCTATAGGATATTTCTCTTGCTATCTACTAACATCTGACGTCTGTCGTTTTCTTCCAAGACGTCTGACTTCTGTCGTCTACCGTCTCGTGCCCGTTTTCCCTATTCATACCCGCCGGCGATCCGAACGAAAAATTCCATCCACTCGATCTGCGGGCAGCCGTTCTCGCCGGGCGCCAGGGCGAATTTCCCGATGGCGAAAGTTCCCCGGCCGAACTTCCCGACCCGTCCGACGACCTCACCGGTGACGGATCGGGAAGCTCCTGGGCCGTCGACGGTTTTCCCCACCTCGGGAGAAAAGATGAATGGCCGGGGGTTCTCCGGCCCGGCTTCGGCATTGTAGGGGCGCCTGCCGCATTCCCATGGCGTGCCGGAGAGGTGCCAGCCCTCGATCTCCCTCGGGTTCGGCGCGGAATGAAGCGGCGGGGTGAGCCGCGCCAGGTTCTCGTCCCGGCCGGCCTCGCGGACGAGGATCTCCCAGCCCGTCGCGATGGGTTCCAGGATGAGCTCGAAGCAGGAGCCGAACGGCCGCCGGTACCGCTTCCCGGAGCGGATGCTTCCTGAAAATTCCACGTGGAAGCGCGGGTAGCGGAACCGGCCGCGTAATCGCTCCAAAGGCATGCGCCTGACCTGCTGCCGGCCCCCGTCGATGCTGCCCACCACCTCGCCGTCCTCCACCCGCAGCCAGAATTCGCCGCAATGGGAGAGTGCCCAGCCGGAGCCGGGTTTCGCCCCAGACTCGTTCAGCGCCAGGATCCATTCGCTGTCCGGCGCAAAGCCGTCCATTAGCGGGCGGCAATGCATGCCGTCACCCATCTGGACCCGCAGTCCTGAATCGAGAAGCCCGCCGGCCAGCGTCTCCAGCACCAGGATATCCATGGCCGGCTCCGGTCCCGGGTGGTGGCGGAGGATCCGGCACCGGAGCACGAGGGGTGCTTGCCGGGCCACG
>DAHVOV010000192.1 GCA_027318645.1 Candidatus Aminicenantota bacterium | reverse complement strand
CCCGAAGATCGCCAGCGTCCCACCCTGCTTGCGGACCAGCTTGAGCAGGACCAGCAGCGCGCCCAGCTCGGCGCTGCCGATGTATTCCAGGGCGGTGCAGTCGACCAGGAGGCGCGCCTCGCGCTGGCCGATCTCCTGTACGCGGCCCTTCAGGGTCTCGGCGTTCAGCGAGTCGACGCGGCCGCCGATCTCCAGCAGGGCGAAGGAAGCGGTCTTGCTTTCGCGGATAGTCATGTGGCTCTCTCCTCTGCGCCGAGGCGCTTGACCAGGATCAGGCGGTTGCCGGCAGCGCGGCGCTGGTAGCGGACCTGGTCCAGCAGCCGCCGCACCAGATGGATACCCAGGCCGCCAGGGCGGCGCTCGTCCAGCGGGGCGGCGACGTCCGCCTCCGGCGCCCGCAGGGGATCGAACGGCCGGCCGTCGTCGTCGACCTGGATGCGGACGCGGCCGCGCAGGCGCTCGATGCGCACGGCGATCTCGTGGGGCCGGCCGTCGCCGTAGCCGTGGCGGACGATGTTGGAGAACACCTCCTCCAGCGCCAGGTCGATCTTGAAGGCGACGTCGGGGGGAATGGCGTGGCCGCTGCAGAAACGGGCGACGGCGTCGTGCAGCAGCGTCAGCGACTCCAGCCTGCCGGGGAAGCTCGCCGCCATGTTTCCGACCGTGTTCATCCTTCCATCCCTGCCGCCATTATAGCACAGCCGCGTTTTTCCCGGCTTGACTTTTCGCGAACGGGATTCCTATAATCTTGGCAACGAGAGAAGGAAAGGCGTGAACCATCCCGGGAAAGGGAGCCGGCCGGGGACGGCGGGCTTCCCGGCCATGTCCATCGCCGCCGCATGAATCCGCTGACGGCGAAATTCCGCCTGTTCGTCGGCTCCTCGTTCGCGCCCCGGCAAAAGGCCGATCTCTACGACTACATCTGCAGGAACTACCGCCGGCGCATCGAGTTCTACGTGAGCCAGATCATTCCCCGCGACCATGGCGACTACCAGGACGTCTGCCAGGAGGTCATGGTCAAGATCTACAACCACCTGGACGGCTTCGATCCCGGCCATTCCTTCAAGGCCTGGGTCTACCAGATCGTCCGCCACCAGTGCCTCGACCTGGTCAAGAGCCGGGAAGAGAAGCAGCGCCGGCTGCGCCAGGGCGATCCCGACCTTGTCGGCGGCGGGCCGGCGACCGACCCCGAGCAGCGCGTCATGCGCCAGGAGCTGATGGAGCGCATCGACCGCGCCGTCAGCGAGCTGCCGCCGCTGGAGCGCGAGATCTGCTACCTGCGCTTCTCCGAGGGGCTGAAGTACCGCGAGATCGGCCAGGTCGTCGGCCTCGACGTCGAGGTGGTGAAGGCCAAGATCCATGCCCTGAAGGCCGGCCTGCGGCGGCGGGTCGGCCGCTGAATTTATTTTCCAACATTTTCTCATTACCGTCGTCTATGTAGGCGGAGAGGGAGAGAACGTGACGATCGAACGTGACCTTAAAAAGTATTACCAAGAAAAACTATATCCTGGGGGGGAGGTAAAAACCATGGAGAGGAAACAACAAAGGTTGATGTGGGGGGTGGTGGGGCTGGCGCTCGCCGTCTGCGTGATCGGCTATTTCGCGTTCTTCTACCCGTGGCCGTCCAGCGGTGACAATTCCGCCACCGTCGGCACCATCGGCGGGGTGGAGAAGGTCAACCGCCAGCGGGTCGAGCCGCTGGCCGAGCAGGACGTGGTGCTGAGCGACGACCAGCTCCAGCAGCTGCTGCAGAACGAGCAGATCCAGAGCCTGATCGCCAACAAGGCCTTCAAGCGGGCGATGCAGGACAAGTCGTTCGCCGGGCTGATGGCCGACCGGCGCTTCAACCGCCTGATGGCCGACCAGCGCTTCGTCGACCTGCTGGCCGGCAAGGCGTGGGCCGGGCTGCGGGCGAACCCCGATTTCTCGGCACTATTGGCCAGCAAGGCCTGGGCCGGCCTGCGGGCGAACCCCGACTTCGCGGCACTGATGGCCGACAAGGCGTGGGCC
>DAHVOV010000168.1 GCA_027318645.1 Candidatus Aminicenantota bacterium | reverse complement strand
CGGCGTCGTAGAAGATGCGGTCCGAGCGGCGGTAGCCGCCCTCGAAGTACAGCTGCTTGAGGATTTGCGTGTACCAGCGGAAGCGCCAGCCGCTCAGGCTGAAGCGCCGGTTGGCGAAGACCTCGTTGCCCAGGATGGCGTCGAAGCGCACCTGCGACTGCCGCGGCATGTTCAGGCGCAGCACCAGGTGGTTGTAGGTCTCGAACAGGTCGCTGGGCTTGTCCAGCAGGTGGTAGCTCCACCAGAAGGCGTCGACGCGCTGGAAGAAGCGCGACTTGGGGTACATGGCATACATGACGAACGCCGGCACCATGGTGATGCCGGTGCGGGTCACGTAGCCGGTGTCGATGCGGAAGTCGCGGCTCAGGTCGAAGAAGCCCAGGTCGACGTTCCAGTGGCGGTCGCTGAAGTTGTAGCGCAGGCCCAGGTAGTGCCCCGGGTCGCTCGCGCCGCTGCGGCCGTCGCGGCTGGACGATGCCAGGGCGCTGTATTCCAGGAAGCTGGTGTTGTTCAGCCGCCAGCGGCCGTCGACGCCGCCGACGGTGTTGCGGTCGCCGGCGAAGCTGCGGTTGGTGAAGAAGGCGCCGAGGTAGTTGTCCTGGCTCATCTGCCGCTTGTAGCGCAGGATGGTGAAGGCGGCGTTGCGCCCGGCGCGCTCGCCGTCGCCCTCCTCGGCGGCCACGTCGCCGGGGAACTCGTCCAGGGCGAAGACGCCGGAGACGACGTTGCGGTCGCCGACCTTGCCGGTCAGCTTCAGCCCCAGCAGCGGGTCGGCGATGGTGCGCGTGTAGGCCACCGCGCCGACGGTGTTCTGCTCCATGGCGGTGGCGAAGTTGAAGTTCTCCATGCCCTCGAGGAAGAAGGGGCGCTTCTCGGAGTAGAAGATCGAGTAGCGCAGGTTGACGTCGACCTGGCCGGCGTCGGCCTCGACCTGGCTGAAGTCGGGGTTGTAGGCGGCGTCGAGGGTCAGGTTGGAGGTCAGGCCCAGCTTGCCGGTCAGGCTGAAGTCGGTGTGGCTGCCCAGCGAGCCCATGGCGCCGTCGCTCCGGGCGCTGGTCTGGTTGAAGGTGACGGCGGGGATGAACTCCAGCGGGCGCTCGAAGGCGACGTCGCTCAGCTCGATGCGCTGCGACTGGGTCATGATGGCGCCGCCCTCGGGGCTGAGCTCGGGGAAGCTGGTCTGCTCGGACTTGCGGCCGATGTAGCGCGAGACCAGCAGCCCCATGGTGATCTTCTTGCGGAAGGGGTAGCGCAGGCTCTTGAAGGGCACGGCCACCTCGGCGGAGTAGCCGCCGTCGTGGATCCGGCCCTTGCTCTGCCAGACGGTGTCGAAGCTGGCGTCGCCGTTGCCGTCGGCGTTGAGCATGCCGTCCATCTGCACCCCCAGCGGGTTGACCTCGAACAGGTAGCCGCCCTGGGTGTCGCCGAAGGTGTCCAGCACCACGCCGATCCAGTCGTCCATGTCGATGGCGTCGCGCTTGGACATGGCGGCCTTGATCTTGGCCGGCTCGCTGTCGCGGCAGTCGAAGGCGAAGTAGATGCACGTGCGGTCGTAGGCCACCATGGTGATCGTCGGCTCCGATGTCGGCTTGCCGAAATCGGGCTTGAAGGTGATGAAGCGGTCGAAGCGCGTCGCCAGCTGCCACACGGGGTCGTCGAGCTTGCCGTCGATCACCGGCGCCGTCTCGGTGCGGTGGATGGCCACGGCGGCCGCCGGGCCGGCGGCGCCCACGACGGGCTTCGCCGCGGGCAGGGCCAGCGCCGCGGCCAGCAGGACCAACATCACGACCGGTTTCATCGCCAATTTTTCGTTCTTCACTCTTTCCTCCGCTGGGGCCGTCCCGCTCCTCGCCTTCCCGGGATGCCCGCCCTCAGGATCAGTAACGAACCGCGCCAAGCGAAAGTTGCAGGAAAAAAGCGTGCCGCCATTCCAGAGTGATCGTGATAGTGGTAGTGATAGGAACCGCAACTATTCGAACTGAATTTTCGTATGAATTTAATTACACTTCAGATCCGAGATCACTTATAAGTGATTGTTATCTTGTAAATATTGGATTTTCCCGGGATCCAGATCCATCCGCCGATCCAGCACGGATGCGGACGCCGTCAAATTCAATCGATTGAACGACCGGCGGCAACGAACGACACGCGCCGCGTCAGTGCGCTGGATCGTTCATCGCCGCTACCACCACCACTGCTATCAATGTTTCGTATCAGGCCACGTCAGCCCTGCGCAGCCAGCGCGAGGCGAAGAACCGCACCCAGGGAACGAGGATGAGCGTCGCCAGCCCGTAGCCGAAGACGATCCCCATGAGGGCGCGGACGCCCGTTGGCGCGCTTTCCCAGTAGGCGGTCAGGGGCTCTTGGAAGACATTGGCCAGCCAATGGACGATCATGGCCGGGAGAAGGCTGTCGGACTCGACGGTGAGGA